>JAYTHJ010000057.1:0-6410 GCA_043732725.1 Sphingomonadaceae bacterium
GTCGAGGGCTGACTTAAAAACGTCATCGGTTAGCTACACGGGCGCGCGTGGGTGTCCCTCGCGCGGCCAGCTACATTTGCGGTGCGCTTTAGTTTCAGCCTGTTACGGCGCGCGACTCGGGGCTAGCCCGGAGCGAGATCCAGCAAACCGTCATCGGATGGTCACATAAAACCAGTGATTTGGCCGCTTTAAAGCGGATTTGGCGCAGGTACGTGTCAACGGGTTTATTTCATCTATCGCGAATTTCAGGGCCTTGATCGACGCGCTTGCCGGTGGTTAGTGCTGGTTACAGGGCTGCAGCGGGTGGGCGACAGCGCTGCCGAATCGGTAGACAATAGGGTCCAACCGGGATGCCGATGGTATTTCGCGACTGACGGCAATTGTCTGCAAAATCAATGCACGGATCGCGTTTGTGCGAGCCTGTGCGTGACGGATTGATCTGTCTCGCTGCGGATCGCAGCAAGCACGGACAAGGGGTAAGAGACGAGGACAATGGCGAGCAACCCGTCCTTTACCGCCGGTCTGAGCGCGTACGCGGGCTCGCGCGAGCGGCGCGACGCGTGGCCGGTCGATGCGGCGACGACCAGTTTGGACGCAGCACCGGCCGCTTGCGATGAGGTGCCGGCCGCGATCGCGCCTGCCGCATCGAGCGACGTCGCGCTCGACGCGATGTGGTCGGCGATTCGCGCCGCGCTGCTGGCCGAGTGCGGCGCGCGCACGTTCGACAACTGGCTCAGGCCGTTGACGCTGCTCGGCATCGACGGCGACGCCGTTCGACTCGCCTTGCCGACGCGCTTCCTCGCCGACTGGATCCAGACCAACTTCCTTGAGCGCCTGCGCAGCCTGTGGTCGGCATATCGCCCCGATCTGCGACATGTGACGCTGACCGTCGTGCCGGCGCTGCAGGGCGGCGATAAGGCTGTTGCAGCGTCGTTACCGGCGGCGGTCGTGACCGCAAGCAGCGTTGCGCCGCCCGCTCCCGACTGTATAGGGCTGCCGCTCGAGCCGCGCTACAGCTTTGACAACTTCGTCGTCGGAAAGTCGAACGAACTCGCCTATAACGCCGCGCGGACGCTGACCGAGGGTGGCCCGATCAGTTTCAACCCGCTGTTCCTGCACGGCACCACTGGGCTCGGAAAGACCCACCTGATGCACGCCGTCGGCGGCGAACTGCGCGCCCGCGTGCCCGGCGCCAAGGTCGCCTATCTGTCGGCCGAGAAGTTCATGGTCGAGTTCCTCGCCGCGCTGCGCGCTAAGGACACGATCAGCTTTAAGCAGCGCCTGCGCTCGGTCGATCTGCTGATGATCGACGACGTCCAGTTTATCGCCGGTAAGGAATCGACGCAGGAAGAGTTCTTCCATACGATGAACGAGCTGATCAGCGCCGGCAAACGGCTGGTGATCACCTCGGACCGAAGCCCGCAGAACCTTGAAGGCATCCAGGATCGCATCCTGTCGCGGATGGCGTGGGGGCTGGTCGCCGACATCAACGCCGCCGACTACGAGCTGCGGCTCAACATCCTGCACGCCAAGGTCGCGGCGCTGATTGAGTCGCTGGGGCCAAGCGTCGGCGTGCCGGGCGATGTCATCGAATTCCTCGCGCGCAAGATCACCTCGAACGTCCGTGAGCTCGAAGGCGCGCTCAACCGGGTCGTCGCTTATGCGCGACTCGTCGGCAAGCCGGTGACACTCGAGTTCACCCGCGAGACGCTCGCCGACCTGCTGCGCAGCCACGAGAAGAAGGTCACGATCGACGAGATTCAGCGGCGCGTCGCCGAGTATTATGCGCTCAAGATGACCGATCTGCTGTCGGCGCGCCGCGCGCGGGAGGTGGCGCGGCCACGGCAGGTCGCGATGTATCTCGCTAAGCGTCTGACGCCGCGCTCGCTGCCCGAGATCGGGCGGCGATTCGGGGGCCGCGATCACACGACGGTCATGCACGCGGTCAAGCGCATCGACGAGCTGCGTCTGATCGATCGCGAGCTCGACGCCGATGTGGCGCAGCTGACGCGGTTGCTCGACGGCTGACGCTGGCCACCTACCGCTTCGGACCTCTACAGCGATGCGGTGACCGCGCTGATCAACCGACTCGCACCCGCCGCCCGTGGACCGGCGTGGATGATCGTGTCGTGCACCGCCTTTGCGATCATGTGGGCGCTGATCCGGCTGGCCAGCGCCGATCTGCATCCGTTCGAGATCGTCTTCTTCCGCAACATCATCGGGCTGGCGGCACTGTCGCCGGTGCTGCTAGCCAATCGCGGGCTGCTCCAATCGGCGCGGATGCCGATCCATTTGCGTCGCGCCACGTCCGGCTTCCTCGCGACGCTGGGGACCTTTTACGCCATCGCCAATGCGCCGCTGGCGACGGTGCTGGCGATCAACTACACCGCGCCGCTGTTCGCCACGGTCGGCGCAGTGCTGCTGCTCGGCGAGCGCATCCATGGCCGTCGGGTCGCCGCGCTACTGGTCGGCTTTGCGGGCATGTTAATCGTGCTGCGGCCTGGAGCGGCGCCGCTGACGCCGGGGCTGGCGGCGGCGATGCTGTCGGCGGTCGCCACCGGCCTATCGATCGTCGCGATTCGCAGCCTCGTCGGCTCTGACGATCCGCGCGCGGTCACCGCGTGGAGCTTCATTCTGATGACGCCGCCGTCGCTGGTGGTGGCGCTGTTCGTCTGGCGCTGGCCGTCGCTGCACGTGTGGCCGCTGCTCGCCGCGATCGGCGTCGCCGCCGCGATCGGGCAATCCGCTTTGAGCAATGCCTTCGCTTTGAGCGAGGCTTCGGCGGTGCTGCCGTATGACTTCGTCCGCTTCGGGCTGATTACGGCCTTCGGCATCGGCCTGTTCGGCGAGCGCTACGACATCGGCACTTTCATCGGCGGCGGCGTCATCCTCGGCACGACGGTCTATCTCGCCTACCGCGAGGCGGTCGTCGGTCGCCGGCTCGCCCGCCGACTTGCCGAGTCGGCGGCGGCTCCATAAGGATCGCGCCAAACTTTGGGAGAGCGGACATGGATTTGAACGGCTGTGCGGCGGTGGTCACCGGCGCGGCATCGGGGCTGGGCGAGGCGACGGCACGCGCGCTCGCCGCCGCCGGGGTCAAGGTCGCCGTCTTCGACCGCGACGCCGCGAGGGGCCGCGAGGTCGCGACCGATATCGGTGGCGTCTTCTGCGAGGTCGACGTGACCAGCGACGCCTCGGTCGATGCCGGCTTTGCCCAAGCCCGCGCTGCGCATGGGCAAGAACGTATCCTGATCAACTGCGCCGGGATCGGCAACGCGGTCAAAACCGCCAGCCGCGCCCGCGAGACCGGCGAGATCAAGCACTTCCCGCTCGACGCGTTCAACCTCGTCATCCAGGTCAACCTCGTCGGCAGCTTCCGCTGCCTCGCCAAGTCGGCGGCGGGCATGCTAACGCTCGAACCGCTGGCCGACGGCGAGCGCGGCGTCATCGTCAATACTGCGAGCGTCGCCGCCGAGGACGGCCAGGTCGGACAGGCCGCATATAGCGCGTCCAAAGGCGGTATTGTCGGCATGACGCTGCCGATCGCCCGCGACCTGATGGGCGAGGGTATCCGGGTCAACACCATCCTGCCCGGCATTTTCAATACGCCGCTGATGCAGGGCGCTCCCGAAAAGGTAAAAGACGCGCTCGCCGCCAGCGTGCCGTTCCCGAAGCGACTCGGCAATGCGCCCGAATACGCCAGCCTCGCGCTCGAAATGTGCCGCAACAGCTATTTCAACGGTGAGGACGTTCGCCTCGACGGGGCGATCCGCATGGCGCCGCGCTGACCGGCGGCGGGCGCGGCTGCAGCTGCCGCGACACGGGCGCGTTTGCGGCTGGGGCGGCGCTCGGTTAAAACTTCGGCTCATTAGTGGAGCCACTCCCAATCCGCTCATCCCGAGCGAAGTCGAGGGACGCACCGTGTGCAGTCCGGGTGTCCCTCGACTGCGCTCGGGGTGAGCGGATTGTGAACGGGTCGACGACTAGAACCAGGGTCGAAACGGTACAATGAGCGAGACGGTCAGCTACGGCTATCAGCAGGTCGATCCCGCCGAGAAGACGCGCCGGGTCGGCAGCGTCTTCGAGCGCGTCGCGCGGCGCTACGACCTGATGAACGACCTGATGTCGGGCGGGCTGCACCGCGGCTGGAAAGACGAATTCGTCCGTATGGTCCAGCCGCGCGCCGGCGAGCAGGTCCTCGATATGGCGGGCGGGACCGGCGACGTCGCGTTCCGGCTGGCCAAAACGGGAGCGCGCGTCACCATCGCCGATATCAACCCCGCGATGCTTGAGGTCGGGCAGGCGCGCGCGGCGAAGCGCGGCATCGACGGGCTGACGTGGCGCGAGATGAATGCCGAGCAGCTCGACTTCGCCGACGCGAGCTTCGGCGCCTATACGATCGCGTTCGGTATCCGCAACGTCACCGACATTCCTGCAGCGCTGCGCGAGGCGTACCGTGTCCTCAAGTTCGGCGGGCGCTTTTTCTGCCTCGAGTTCTCGACCACCGACTGGCCGGGGTTCGGGCGGCTGTACGACAGCTATTCGCACCGCGTCGTGCCGCGGATCGGCAAGCTCGTCGCGGGCGACGAGGAAGCCTACCGCTACCTCGTCGAGAGTATCCGGCGCTTCCCGCCGATGGCCGAATTCACCCGACTGATCGAAACCGCCGGGTTCCAGCGCGTCACCA
Source organism: Sphingomonadaceae bacterium (assembly GCA_043732725.1). GTDB lineage: Bacteria > Pseudomonadota > Alphaproteobacteria > Sphingomonadales > Sphingomonadaceae > Polymorphobacter_B. Next base: position 4,688 of record JAYTHJ010000057.1, read on the forward strand.
GCCGCCCGATCCTCGGCGGGCTGGTCGCGATCCACCGCGGCTGGAAACTTTGAGTTCGCTCTGAGTTGCTCAGGGCCGCGACAACACTCCGCTCGACAACGGCTTTTCAAGAATACACACCGAGCGCATGGGCCATCTCGACACTCGCGCCAAGCTCGCGATCCTCGCCGACGCGGCGAAGTACGATGCGTCGTGCGCGTCGTCGGGGACGACCAAGCGCAATTCGATCGGTGGCAAGGGCATCGGCTCGACCGAAGGCATGGGGATCTGCCACAGCTATGCCCCCGACGGGCGCTGTATCTCGCTGCTCAAGATATTGCTGACGAACAGCTGCATCTTCGACTGCCATTATTGCATCAACCGCAGGTCGTCGAACGTGCGGCGCGCCAAGTTCACCGTCGACGAGGTCGTTCGGCTGACGCTGGCGTTCTACAAGCGCAATTATATCGAGGGGCTGTTTCTGTCGTCGGGGATTATCGGCACCTCGGACTATACCATGGAACAGCTGGTTTTAGTTGCGAAGGCGCTGCGCCTCGACCACGACTTTCGCGGCTATATCCACCTGAAGACGATCCCCGATGCCGACCCGGCGCTGATCGAGCAAGCCGCGCTGTACGCGGACCGGCTATCGATCAACGTCGAGCTGCCGACCGACAGCGGGCTGACCAAGCTCGCGCCGGAGAAGAGCGCAGCGCGTATCCGGGTGGCGATGCGCGAGCTCAAGACGGGCATCGACGACAGCAAGGACGCGCGGCGCAAATATCGCTCGGCGCCGAAGTTCGCGCCCGCTGGTCAGTCGACGCAGATGATCGTCGGGGCGGATTCGGCGAGCGACAGCGATGTCGTCGCCAGCGCTTCCGGGCTGTACGGCAACTTTGGCCTGCGGCGGGTGTATTACAGCGCATTCTCGCCGATCCCCGATGCGAGCGCGGTGCTGCCGCTGATCCGTCCGCCGCTCATGCGCGAGCACCGGCTGTATCAGGCCGACTGGCTGATGCGCTTCTATGGCTTCAACGCCGGCGAGGTCCAGGCGGCGACCGACAACGGCATGCTGCCGCTCGACATCGACCCCAAGACTGCATGGGCGCTCAAGCATCGCGCCGCGTTCCCGGTCGACATCAACAAGGCCCCGCGCGAGGTCATGTTGCGCGTGCCGGGGCTCGGCGTGCGCTCGGTCAATGCGCTGGTGCGGGCGCGGCGCCACCGGACGCTGCGGCTCGAGGATGTGGCGCGGCTGACGCGCGGGCTCGACCGGTTGCGGCCGTTCATCGTCGCCGCCGACTGGCGGCCGCTGGCGCTCGCCGACAGCGCGGCGATGCGCCCACGACTGGTCAAGGCCGAGCGCTCACAGCTGGAACTGTTCGGCTAGGCGCGGATTTGCGCACTGTTGTCGATTTAGAGACAGACTTGAACACAGTTACCCTCGCCGCTCCCGACGACTTTGACGGCTGGCGTGCCGCGGTGCGCGGGCTAGTGCAGGCGGCAATCGTGCCGGCAGATGTGACGTGGCAGATCGAGGGCGAGTGCGGCGATCTGCTCGCCGGAGCCGCAGCGCCCGGCCCGACGAGTGCCGCCTTTAAAGTCCCAAAGGCGTTCATCGACCTCGCGCGTCGGGTGATCTGCCACGCTGATCCCGAGCGGTTCGCGCTGCTGCATGACCTGCTGGCGCGGATGCGGACCGAGCCGGAGCTGTTCAACGATGCCGCCGACGCGCTGGTGCACC
>JAYTHJ010000058.1:0-1829 GCA_043732725.1 Sphingomonadaceae bacterium
AAGTCGAGATTGCGGATGGTAATATACGGCACGGTCGGAGCCAGCGCTGAATTCTTCCCGATCGCCTGGTCGACCGTCTCGGTCTCGACCGGCCTCGGCTTCGGAAGCGCGACCTCGGATGCATCGGGCATGGTATTTCCTAGCGCCGCCTGCCCAGCGTCAGCTGAGCGAGGATGTTGATCGCCAGCACTCCGGCAGTGATGATCAGCGCGCCGGCCCATGCCAGCTGGACGAGATCCTCATACGGGCTCGAGGCAAACTGATAGATTGCTACCGGCAAACTCGCCATCGGCTTGCCGAGCCCGGTCGACCAGTTGAGGTTGCCGAGCGAGGTGAACAGCAGCGGCGCGGTCTCGCCCGCGACCCGCGCTAGCGCCAGCAGAAGCCCGGTGACCATGCCGGCGGCCGCAGCGCGCCACGCGATCAGGGTGACCACCTTCCACTTGGGCGCGCCGAGCGCTGCCGCGGCCTCGCGCAGCGCGACGGGTACGAGGCTCAGCATGTCCTCGGTGGTGCGGATGATGATCGGGATCGCGATAACCGCCAGCGCCACCGCCCCGGCGATACCCGAGTAGGTCTTGGTCGTCGCTACCATGATTGTATAGACGAATAACCCGACGAGGATCGACGGCGCCGATAAAAGAACATCGCTGACGAACCGCGTCACGCCGCCGAGCCTCGAGCCGCAGGCGTATTCGGCGAGATAAGTGCCGGCCATGACGCCGATCGGCGTCGCGATCAGCATACTGATACCGACCTGGATCAGACTGCCGACGATAGCGTTTGCCAATCCACCGTTCTCGCCGGTCGGGGCCATCGATCGGGTTAGCGTACTGAACTGCAGCGCCGGCAGCCCCCGCGCGACCAACGTCCACAGGATCGACGCCAGCACCGCCAGCGCAATTATCGCCGCCGTCGATGCCAGCACGGCAACGAACAGGTTGGTCGCCTTGCGGCGCGAAGCCTGTGCGGAAGCCATCTCAACTCACCGCGCGGGGCGCGACCAGCGCGCGCGACGCTGCCAGCACGAGGAATGAGATGATGAACAGCGTCAGTCCGAGCGCGAGCAGCGCCGCCAGCTTCATCGAGCCGAAGCCAGCCTCGGAGAATTCGTTGGCGATCGTCGACGCGATCGTCGAACCTTGCGCAAACAGGTTCGGCGACAGCCGGGTCGCGTTACCGATAACAAAAGTCACCGCCATCGTCTCGCCGAGCGCACGTCCGAGGCCGAGCATGATCGCGCCGATCATCGCCCGGCCGCCGTACGGCACCGCGACGTACCGGATTACTTCAAAGCGCGTCGCGCCGAGGCCGTAGACCGATTCCTTGAGCACCACCGGAGTCGCACCGAGAATCTCGACGAACATTGCAGTGATCAATGGCAGGATCATCGCCGCGAGCACCAGCCCGGCGGTGAAGACGCTGTTGCCCGAACCGTAGTCGAGCACCTTGTTCAGAACCGGCACCCCGGCAGCGAGATCAGCGACATCGAGGATGAAATGCGCCGCCAACCACGGCGCGAGAACGAAGAAACCCCACATACCGTAGATGATCGACGGAATTGCCGCGAGCAGCTGGATGACGACGCTGATCGGCTTGCGGAAGCTGTCGGCAACGAGCTCGGTCAGAAAATATGCAACACCGGTCGCGAGCGGTACGGCGATGACCAGCGCCAACACCGAACTCAGGATGGTGCCGTACACCATGATACCGGCACCGTAGATATTGTTAACAGAATCCCATACGGGGGTCCAGAAGAACGGCAGCCCGAAGGTGCGGAACGCCGGCCATGCGCCGACGGCCAGCATCAGGATTATCGCGCCCATCAG
>JAYTHJ010000059.1:0-1827 GCA_043732725.1 Sphingomonadaceae bacterium
ACGTCGCGCGCGCCGGCTATGCGTCGCTGTTCGAGACGCTGGGGGTCTGCATCGACGCCGAGGACCGCGCCGGGTTGGTGCTGTTTCCAGAAATGGATGCCGGCCGCGACGTGCCGGAGATCAGCGACATTTGCTGGACGATTCTGAATGTCGCCCCGGCGAGCATCATGTGCGCATCGAGCCGGATGGTCGTGAAGCGCCGCGGTGAGCCGTCGTCGCGCGTCGCCGCATGCACGTTGCTGCCGTACGATCCGCGCTTCGACCTCGGTGCGACACTCGCCGAGGCGGCGGTACCGGTGTCGCTCAACCATCCGCACTGCGCGCGCTTCTGCGTGCTCGGCGGCGCGAGCTGCGCCGCATGATCGAGACCGCGCGCGCCGGGATCGATTGGGTGCTGGCGCTCGGCCCGCGCCACGGCGTCGACCCGGTCGTCTTCGCCGCAATCTATGTCGGTGCGATCCCGTTTTTCTTCTTGTTCTCCGGTCTGGCGGTCAGGGGGCTCCGCGCCGGTCGGTCGGCTGCCCTGTGGATCGTCGCCTCGGGCCTGTGCTTCATCTCGGCCTATCTCTACCTCGCGATTGCCGGGCACGGCATTCCGCCATGGGTCTGGGCGCTGTTGGCGCTGCTTGTCGGATACGGCGGATGGAGCGCGGTTCAGTCGGTACGACGCAAGCTGGAGGAACGATGAGCAAGACCCGATCCGCCTTGCCGGTCGCGGCAATCGGCGCCATCGCACTCGCCGAGCGGCGTCGTCCGCTGCGCCCGGTCACGCGTCCGGCGAGCGCACGAATTATCCGCAACTTCGGCATGGGCGCGATGTGTGCAGCCGTCGTCGCGCTGACCGAGGCTCAGGTGACTCAGGCCGTCGCCTGCGCGAAGGCGCGCGACCGCCGCGGGTTGGCCGGTTGTCTGCCGGCTGCTCTCGGGCCGATCGCGGCGTTCCTTGCGATGGTCTATGGCTTCTACCGCTGGTACGTCGCGACCCACCGCGTGCCGCTGCTCTGGCGGCTGCACCGGGTCCACCACGTTGATCCCGACATGGACATTTCGACGGCCCTGCGCTTTCACTTCGTCGATATGGCGGTGTCGCTGCCGTGGCAGGGGGCGCAGGTTCGGCTGATCGGCATCGGTCCGCGGACGCTGGCGGTGTGGAAGAATCTCTTCTTCGTATCGATCCTGTTCCACCATGCCAGTCTCAGGCTGCTGGGGCGTTGGGACGACTGGGCTGCGCTGATACTGACCACGTCGCGAATGCACGGTATCCACCATTCGCAACGACTCGTTCAACAGGACAGCAACGGGTCAAGCGGCTTCAGCCTATGGGACCAGCTGCACGGAACACTCGTCGTCGGGACCGAGCAGGCGGGCATCCCGATCGGGGTCGCCGACGCCGATGCCGAAGCCAATATCGCGCTGGGCCGCGTCCTCGTCGCGCCGTTCGCGTGATGCAAATTCTCGTGACTGGAGCCGCCGGGCTGATCGGCAGCGAGGTCGTGCGCCGCCTTGTCGACGCTGGCCACGCCATAACCGCGCTGGTCCACCGCACGCACAGCATCGTCGCCAACGACGGGCGCGTCGTGCCGAGCCATCTCTGGTCGGGGCCGCCCGACCCGGGCACGGTGGTGACGATGGCCGCCGATGTTCGGCTAACGGGCCTCGGACTGACCGTCGATCCGCACCCCGACCTGATCGTCCATGCCGCCGCGATTACGGCCTTCGACGCCGATCCAAAAATCTATCGCCGGGTCAATATCGAGGGCACCGCTAACGTTATCGCTTTGGCCGAGCGCGAAGGGACGCCGCTCCTCCATGTCAGCACCGCCTATG
>JAYTHJ010000060.1:0-6333 GCA_043732725.1 Sphingomonadaceae bacterium
ACATGAACACGCCTGCGGCGCTCTCTTGGTTAGCAGACTCAGAAAACTGGGTAGAAGTCTGTGGCTCTGTGTCTGCTCCAACAGCCGCTAAAATGGGAGGGGTCAAAGCCGCTGGACGCCTTTTGGGCATATTTGAATCGAGCTACTTCGATTGGCAGAATTTCAAAGTTCAGGGCTTTGCTGAGCGCGACACCGTTGAGTTTCAAATCGCTGCACGCGCCGCCGCCCGCGTTGCCCGCGACTTCGCCACGTCCGACCGTATTCGCGACGAACTAGCCACACAGGGTATCATTCTCGAAGATAGCTCCTCTGGCACCACGTGGCGGCGGGCCTGAGCGGTTCAGCGATGATACAGACCGTTCCGGCTACCGCCTGACGATGTTGCCGGGAGACCAAAAATGATCCGTACCGCCTTGCTTGCCGCCTCACTCGCCGCCGCACCTGCCGCTGCCGCGCCGCTCGACGAGGTCGCTGCCGCGCTCCGGGCAACGACCACGATGACCGCCGACTTCACCCAGACGGCGGGCAATGGCACCGTTTCGACCGGCAAGCTGCTACTCGCCCGGCCGGGCAAGATCCGCTTCAGCTATGACAAGCTGCCGTTGCTGATCGTTGCCGACGGCAAGCGGCTGGTGTTCGTCGATTATGCGGTATCGCAGGTCTCGGAATGGCCGATCGGCAGCACGCCGCTTGGCATCCTGCTCAACCCCGACGCCGATCTGTCGCGCGTCGCGCAAGTCACCGGCATCAGCAACGGCGCGCCGCAGGTTACCGCTCGCGATCCGAAGCATCCCGAGTATGGCGTGCTGTCGCTGGCGTTCAGCCGCGATGCCGCGGCGCCGGGCGGTCTCGCCTTGACCGGCTGGACCGCGACCGACGCTCAGAACAACGTCACCGAAATCCGCTTGATCAATGCGCACTATAACGTCCGGGTGGCGTCGGGCAGTTTCAGCTTTCGCGACCCGCGTACGAAGCAATTGCCGGGCAAGACGTTCTGATCCGGCGACGGGATTCGAAGCTGTCTAGATCGTTCATCCGCGGTCAATCGGCTCGCCGCTAGACATAGGTGGCGGTGAGCGAGCCGCTCCGGGATTTGCCCCCTGTTGCCCGGAGTGTCTTGCCCCGTTGCGTGACGAGCGCAAACCGGCCCCCGCTCCATGCCCCCGGAGCGGGGGCCAACTTATGTCAGCGGTGCAGCAGATTGACCGGCGGCTCGTCTGCCGCGACCCGCACCAGGTTGTCGGCGAACAATTTGAAGATGCGCCGCGGCGTGTCGGCCGAACTCCACGCGATATGCGGCGTCACGCGCAAGTTCGGTGCGCCCCACAGCGGATGTCCGGCCGGCAGCGGCTCGGGATCGGTGACGTCGAGGCTGGCTCCGCCGACCTGACCGCTCGTCAGCGCCGCGGTGAGCGCGTTCGAGTCGATAATGCCACCGCGCGCGATGTTGACGACGTGAACGCCGCGCTTGACCTGCGCCAGCGCGGTCGCACCGATCAGTCCCGCAGTCTCCGGCGTAAGCGGCGCGGCGATGACGAGATGGTCGGCGCGCGCCATTACTTCCTCGAACGACGCCAAGGTGATCAGCGGGGACGGGCTCGGCGCATCGCTGCGCCGATGCGCCAGCACGGTCATGTTGAACGCCGCCGCGAGCCTTGCGACCTCCACGCCGATGTGACCGACACCGATCAGCCCGAGCGTCCGGCCGTCGAGGCCGGCGAGCGGGTCGGCGATCAGCTCGGCTTGCAACGGCCATGGCTGGCCGTCGTGCACGACCACTGCGGGCAGCCGCTTGGCGTGCGCGAGCATCGCGGCGAGGACGAATTCGGCGATCGGGATCGCAGCGGTGCCCGCCGCACTGGCGACCCGCGGCACGTCGAACAGCCAGTCAGGATAGCCGTCGCTGCCGCTCGAGGCGAGCTGGACGAAGCGCACTTTCCCAGGCCAGCCGGCGGGCCGCGGCGCTTCGGCATGGCTCGCCATATCGCTGCCATGCAACGCAAAGATCACGTCGACGTCGGCCGGTAGCGCCCAGCGCGCGGCTGGGTCGATCGCGCGCACTTCACCGACGAGCGGATGAGCGCTGAGCGCCGCCGCGGTGGCTGGCGCAAAGTGGTGGGCAATGGCAAAGCGGTCGGGCATGGCGGCTCCTTAAAACCCGATTGTAGCACCGTTGGCCGCGATCACGACGACAACTTAAAGGCTGCCGGGCTTGGCTTTAATGCGCACAAAAAGGGCAGCCGAAGCTGCCCTTTCCTAATGTCCTTGACGAGCTTGCCGTCCGGCCAGCCTACAGTGCGGTCAGATTGATCGCCGCCTGCTTGCCGCGCCGGTCGAGCTCGAGCTCGAAGCTGACCCGCTGGCCTTCGTTGAGCCCTGCCATTCCCGCCCGCTCGACGGCGGAGATATGCACGAACGCGTCCGGGCCACCGTCCTCGCGCTGGATGAAGCCGAAGCCCTTGGTGCCGTTGAAGAACTTGACCGTGCCGTCGACCCGCTCGCCGGGGTTCGAAGGCGCACCGCCGCCGCCACCGTTACCACCACCGGTATTGCCGCCGAACTCGCGGCTGGCACCGCCGTAGCCGCCGCCGCGGGGACCATCGTTACGCGCCCCGAAACCGCCGCCAGCGCCACCGCCACCGTCGCGCGGCGGGGCCCGGTCGGTCACCGCCATCGGTTCGCCGTCGATGACAAGGTCGGTCGCCGAAACCCGCCCGTTGCGCTCGGTGAGGGTGAACTCGAGCGGCTGGCCGTCGGCAAGCCCGGTCAGGCCGGCCTGCTCGACTGCGCTGATGTGAACGAACACATCCTCGCCGCCGTCATCGCGGACGACGAAGCCGAAGCCTTTCTGGCCATTGAAGAATTTGACCATGCCTTTGGCGGTACCGAGATTGATTCCGGGACCCATGTCGCGCGGCGGGCGCGGGCCGCCGAAGCCGCCGCCACCGGGGCGGCCACCAGCACCACCGCCGCCGAAGCGCGGCGGGCCACCGGCACCGCCGCCGCCAAAGCGATCGCCGCCGCCACCACCGCCGCCGCCGAACCGGTCGCCACCGCCCTCGAACTGGTCGAACCCGCGTTCGCGCTTGTCGAAACCACCACGTCCGGGACCGCGCCCGCGTTTATCGAAACTCATTGCCTGCTAGTCTTTCGCGCTATGTCTGTTGCCGTCCGTCGGGCCCCTGCCGGTCGCGTGCTGCGACACCCAAGTGCACAACGACGGGACATGCCAAGCTGCTCCGCCTCGATCCGTATCTTATTTTGCATACCTCTGCGAGAGCTTTATTAATGGCTGATGGCTGTTATCGGTATAATGGCTCGGCAAGCGTATCGCTGACCGGCGGGTCCGATTTCCGAAGGAGCGAGCGATGCAGGTTTTGCGGACACCCGAGGCTAACTTCGATGGCCTCGAGGGCTGGAGTTTCGAACCGCGTTACACCGTCATCGCCGATGCCGACGGTACGGCGCTGCGCATGGCATATGTCGATGAAGGCTCCGCCGATGGCGCGCCGGTGCTGCTGCTGCACGGGGAGCCGTCGTGGTCGTATCTGTACCGCCATATCATCGCCGGGCTGGTGGAACGCGGGCACCGAGTGCTCGCTCCCGACCTGATCGGCTTCGGCCGTTCGGACAAGCCCGCGGCGCGCAGGGACTATACTTACGAGCGCCATGTCGCATGGCTGCAGGCGTGGTTCGACGCGCAAGATCTGCACTGCGTGACGCTGTTCTGCCAGGATTGGGGCGGGCTGCTCGGCCTGCGGCTGGTCGCTGCCGATGCAGATCGCTTCAGCGGGGTCGTCGCGGCCAACACGGGGCTACCGGTCGGCACCGGCTGGAGCGACGGCTTTGCCGCCTGGCTGAAGTTCAGCCAGGACGTGCCGGTGCTGGCGACCGGGCGCATCGTCGACGGCGGCGTGACGCGAGCGCTGAGCGCGGGCGAGATCGCCGCCTATGAGGCGCCGTTTCCCGACGAGAGCTACAAGGCCGGGGCGCGGCAGTTTCCGGCGCTGGTACCGGTCACCCCCGAGCATGCGTCGGTCGCCGAGAACATCGCCGCGTGGGCGCAGCTCGAGCGCTTCGACAAGCCGTTCGTAACCGCGTTCAGCGACAACGACCCGGTCACCCGGGGCGGCGAGCGTGTCCTGCAGGCGCGCATCCCCGGCACCAAGGGGCAGCCGCACGCGACGCTGCACGGCGGCCATTTCCTCCAGGAGGACTCGCCCGGGACCATCGTCGAGATCATCGACAAGCTCGTGCGCGGGGCGCACTGAACCACCCAACCCGGTCGCCGCGCGCCGCGGTTCGCCGCAGTGCCGCCGCTTTCCTGCCACGACCCGGTGCTAACGAGTGAGGATCGGCGACACGCGTCCGGCGGTGAGCGAGAGGATGACATGCGAGCCGCTATCATCGCTGTTCTGGCCGGACTGATGGCTGCCATCGGTGGTTCCGCACGATCGCAACCAGCCGCGGTCGACCCTTACGCGGCGGTCTGCCGTCCGAACGAACGCGGCCCGGCGCTCGAAGCGCAGATCATCGGCCTGAGGGACCGCATCGGCACGATCCGCATCGAGCTGTACCCGCCGAACGACCCTGAGTTCCTGTCGAACTCCCGGCTGCTGGTCGATGCCGGCAAGGACTTCCGCCGGGTCGAGATGCCGGTTCCCGCCAGCGGCCCGGTGACGCTCTGTGTCCGTGCGCCGCACGCGGGCGATTATGCGGTGTCGGTGCTCCACGACCGGCACCGCATCGGCAAGTTCAATCTGATGAGCGCCGGTGCCGGCTTCGGCAACAACCCGCAGCTGGGCTTCTCGCAGCCGAAGGCGATGGTGGCGACGATGGCGATCGGACCGGGCGTGACCACGACCCGGATCGTGCTCAACTATTTTCACGGACTGGCATTTGGCCCGCTCAACACGAAGGAGTAGCGGGCAGCCATCGGTGACAACGGCCACAGTAACAACGGCCACAGTGACAACGGCCACAGTGACAACGGCCACAGTGACAGCGGCCAGCACCGCTGCTACGCGCTGCATTTATGACCGTATACCTCCACGAAGGCGACCTGCCCGACGACGTTTTCGCACCCGGACCGATCGCGGTCGATACCGAGACGCTCGGGCTCAATCCGCACCGCGACCGGCTGTGCCTGATCCAGCTGGCGGACGGGCGGGGTGACGAGCATCTCGTCAAGTTCGCCCCCGGCCGGTACGACGCGCCGCTACTGAAGCGCATCCTCGCCGATCCGGCGCGGCGCAAATTCTATCACTTCGGGCGGTTCGACCTCGCGGTGATCACGGCTTATCTCGGCGTCACCGCCGGCCCGGTGTTCTGCACCAAGATCGCCTCGCGGCTGGTGCGCACCTACACCGACCGGCATGGGCTGAAGGACCTGCTGCGCGAGACGCTGGCGGTCGATATTTCCAAGGCGCAGCAATCGTCGGACTGGGGCGCGCCGGTGCTCAGCGACGCGCAGAAGGACTATGCCGCGTCCGACGTGCGCTTCCTGCACCGCGCCGTCGCCATCCTCGAAGACCGGCTCGTCCGCGACGGCCGCGCCGAATTGGCGCAGGCGTGCTTTGACTTCCTGCCGTGGCGCGCCGAGCTCGATCTCGCCGGCTGGCCCGAGGTAGATATTTTCGCGCATATATGACCGGGGCGAGCGGCTTTACGGCGCGGCAGCGGGCGGCGCTGCCGGGCAGCGGCTATGACCGGCTCGTCGCCGTACTCAAGCTGGCGCTGCCGCTCGCCGCCGCGACGCTGCTGGGCGTCATCATCATCTGGCCGTTGACCAGCGTTCGTGAGTTCTCGTTCCTGTTGGCGAAGGACAAAGTCGGGGTGTCGAACGACCGGCTGCGCATCGACAACGCCGTCTATCGCGGCGAAACCATCAAGGGCCAGCCGTTCGTCATCCGGGCGCGGGGTGCCGTGCAGCGCTCGTCAGCGGTACCGATCGTCGAATTACGCCAGCTCAGCGCCGACCTCAAGCTCGATTCGGGTCCGGCGACGGTCACGGCACCGTCGGGCCGCTACGACATGAGCCGCGACCGGCTCGACATCGCCGGGCCGGTGCGTGTCTACAGCCGGGCGGGCTACACCGTCGACGGCGATAGCGTCACGGTCAGCCTTGTCGACCGCACCGTCGCCAGCAGCGCGCCGGTGCACGGCACGATGCCGCTCGGCAGCTTCCGCGCCGACGCCTTTCGCAGCGTCATCGACGGCCGCGTACTCGTGCTGACCGGCCGGGTTCACTTGCACATTGTCCAGCGTTCGGCGAAGGCACGCGCATGACGAGGTGGCTCGGCTCCAAGACGTATGCGGTAGCGCTGCTACTGA
>JAYTHJ010000061.1:0-6331 GCA_043732725.1 Sphingomonadaceae bacterium
ACCTAGCGATACCGCATCGCAGCGTCCAGTCGTGACGGCTGTGGTCACAGCGTGCTATTCTTCGGTCCGGAACAGCACCGCCTCGCCGATCAAAAAGAATAGCCCGAATGCCGACCACGCGGCCAGCGCCGGCGGCACCGTGCCGAAATCGCCCATCGCCACCATGAAATTATCGGCGACGAAGAAGGCGAAGCCGAGCAGCATGCCCGCGACGATGCGGACGAAAAGCCGCCCCGAGCGCGCCAGCCCGAACGCCGCGACCGAGCCGAGCAGCGGCATCAGCATCGCCGATAGCGGTCCGGCGATCTTGTGGTTGGCGGCAGCGATCAGCGCGGCGACCGGCTTGCCGGCCTCACGCTGCTGGCCGATCATCGGCAGCAGCCGCCAGAACGGCACGAACTTGGGGTTGACCGCGACGGTGGTAAACTGCGCCGGGACGATATGGCTGTGGAAAACCAGCGGTGCGGCGGCGGCCTCGGTGCCGCGGACGACGTCGAACACGCGCGCCGCATTCAGCTGCCAGCCGCCGTCGACCGGCGTGGCGTTGGCCGCGCGGACGACGCGCAGCAGCTTGTTGTTGCGGCGTTCGTAGATCGTGACGTCGCTCAAGCGCGTTGCGGCACCGCTGCCGGTGACGATTTCGGCATGGAACAGGTCGTTGCCCGACCGCGCCCAGCCTTCGGTCAGCTTGGTGCCGGTCGCTGCGACCGGCTTGTAACCTGCTGTTTGCCACGCCGTCAGCGCCTTGTTGGCGCGCACCCCGATACGCTCGTTGATGGCGAAGTTGAGCGTCGCGATGCCGAATGCGGCGACGACTAACGGCGCAAGAATCTGGTGCGCCGAGATGCCTGCCGACTTGAAGATCACCACCTCGCTGTTCGCGTTCAGCGTCGCCAAGGTGAACAATGTCGCCAGCAGCACCGAGAACGGCAGGAAAAGCGCAATCACTTGCGGCACCCGCAGCGCGACATAGTGCCATAGCGCCGCTTCGGTGTTGCCGGCGGCGAGGATGCGGCTCGACTCGCCGAGCAGGTCGAGCGTTTCCAGAACGACGACCAGCCCGATCAGGATCGCAAAGGTGCGCACGAGGAACAGCCGCGCGGTGTACCAGGCGATTGTCCGCGACGGGAACAGTTGGAGCAGCAAGCGCTTACTCGGTCGCGAGCGCAGCGGCTTGCGGTTCGCCGGTCAGCCAGTCGGCTGGTTCGGCGCGCCCGCTGCGCTTCCACAACTTGGCTAGCCAGCTGCCGAGCTGCCCAAACCAGCGGTCGAGCGCGCCGATCGGCTGGCCACCGGGCTTGTAGGCAAGGACATAGTAGAGCCAGCCGACCAGTCCGGTGAACAGCGCAAACGGGACCCACTGCGCCAGCACTGGATCGACCCGCCCGATACCGCCCATGCGCTCGCCGTATTCGGTGATTTTGTGATAGGTGACGAGAATACCGATCGACAGGAAGACCCCCAGCGCCGAGGTCGAGCGCTTCGGCGGTACCGCCAGCGCCACTGCGAGGAACGGCAGCAGCCACATCACGACGCACTGTACAATGCGGCGGTTGAGCGAAGCGATGCTCATCCGGCGCTGGACCGGATCGATGCCCGGCGCGACGCCGTTGTGCGCCAGCTCGGGCAGCGTCAGTTCGAGGTTTTCATCGCCGCGCTTCCTGAAGCTGCCCATCGCCGGCAGGTTGACCGGCAGGTCGTGCTGGTCGAACGACAGCACGCGCGGCGCGAGGAAGCCGGTCTCGTTGTGGACCAGCGTGCCCTTGTACAACCGCAGCAGGATGACATCGGGATTGTCGGTCGACAGGAAGGTGCCGCGGTCGGCGGTCACCGCGACCGACTGGCCGGGCTTGCCCTCGGCGCGGACGAACAAACCCCGCAGGTCGCGGCCCTTGTCGAAGCTTTGCTCGACCCGCAGCGTCGTGCCCTTGCCGAGCTTGGCGAATTCGCCGACCTTGATGCTCGCCCCGAGCGCCCCCGAGCGGAGTTCGAAACGGAGCGCCTCGTAGGCGTAGCGCGCATAGGGCTGCAGGAAGCCGACGACGCCGAAGTTGATCACCGCGAACAGCGTCGCGAACAGCAGCGGCACGCGCAGCATCCGCGTGTAGGAGACCCCAACGGCGCGTAGGGCGTCGAGTTCGCTCGACAACGCCAGCTGGCGGAACGCGAACAGCACGCCAAGCATGACGCCGATCGGGATGCCGAGGCTGAGATATTCAGGCAGCAGGTTGCCGAGCATGCGCCAGACCACCGACACCGGGCCACCCTCGGTCATGACGAAATCGAACAGCCGCAGCATCTGGTCGAGCAGCAACAGCATTGCCGCAATCGTCAGTGTCCCCAACAACGGCACGATGATGGCGCGCGCGAGATAACGATCGAAACGGGTGAGGAATGCCAACGCGGCGAGCTTTCTGGACCTCTCCCGTGCTTACGGGAAGGGGTGGGATGAGGGGCTTCCTTTGCTACCGGCCCGCAGCAGAAGCAAGTAAGTCCCTTACCCAACCCTCTCCCGTAAGAGCGGGCAAGAGTTATTCGTCGCTAAGCCGCCACCGCCAGCTGCAGCCCGACCGAGCGCGCGGCCTCGCCAAACCGCGCCAGCACCGTCTCGACCTGCGCGTTGGTATGCTCGGCGCAGAGCGAGCAGCGCAGCAAGAAAACCCCCATCGGCGTCGCCGGCGGACGCGACATGTTGACGTAGACGCCGCTCTCGAGCATCGCCTGCCACATCCGCACGGTGGTTTCCTGATCGGGCATCAGCACCGAGATTATCGCGCTCTCGGGCGTGTTGGTGGCGAGATTGAAACCTGCCGCGCGCAAGCCGCCGTGCAGCCGGCGCGTCGCCTCCCACAGATGCGCGCGCTTGTTATGATTGAACATGAGCTTGCGGATCGAGGTCGCGGCGCTGGCGACGACGGCGGGCGGTAGCGACGCGGTGAAGGTATACGGGCGGCAGACCAGCCGCAGGATTTCGAACTTCGAATGGTTCGAGACGCAGAAACCGCCGACGGTGCCGACCGACTTCGAGAACGTGCCGACGATGAAGTCGACCTGATCCTCGACGCCAGCGGCTTCGGTGACGCCGCGGCCGTGGTCGCCGAAAAAGCCCATCGCATGCGCCTCGTCAACCAGCACCATCGCGCCGTGGCGCTTGGCGACGGCAACCAGTTCGGCGAGCGGCGCGATGTCGCCGAGCATCGAATAGACGCCCTCGAGGACGACCAGCTTGCCGGCTTCGGCGGGCAGGCGGCCGAGGCGCTTGTCGAGATCATCGACCGAATTGTGCCGGAACCGCACGACGTCGGCGTTGCCGAGCGCGCAGCCGTCATAGATGGAGGCGTGGCTGTCGGCGTCGAGGATAATGTAGTCGCCGCGGCCCGCCAGCGTCGAAATGATTCCCAGATTGGCCTGATAGCCCGTCGAGAACACCATCGCGTATTCAGTGCCGTAATAGGCCTTGAGCGCGTCCTCGCACTCGCGGTGACTCTGGTAGGTGCCGTTGAGAACCCGACTGCCGGTAGTGCCCGCGCCGAATTTCGCCAGCGCCGCCTGACCCGCCGCGATGACGTCGGGGTCGAACGTCATGCCCATATAATTGTAGGTGCCGAGTAGGATCGTGCGGTTACCGTCAATGATCGCCTCGGTCGGCGACAGCACCTCGGACATGACGATCGCGAATGGATCGCGGACGCCGGTCGCGAGCAGATCGTGGCGCTCGGCGATCAGCGGATCGAATTTGCTGAGCAGATCGGTCATTGGGCTACCTGCTTTGTCGTCAGCCGCGTGACAGCGTCGGCGACCTGACCGATCGTCTCGAGCTCGGGGAGAAGGTTGAGTGGCAGCACGATGTCCCACTCGTCCTCGATGTTGGCGACCAGATCCATCACCGTCAGGCTATCCATCTCTAGGTCGTTGGCAAAACTGGTAGTTTCGCCGAGCGCGATCGTCTTGCGGTTCAGCGGCGCGATCAATTCGCAGATGCGCGCGAAGATGGAAGTCCGATCGGTCATCGAGGCGTCCTAGGTGCCAAGTCGTCGACGTGCCTAGACAATATGGTGAAAGCGGGGCCGTTTTGCATCGCCTCAGACGGCGATAGCTTCGCACTGTGTGAACGGTGCTGGTCCGCTATGAACGCTGCGAGCGCAGCCAACCGTGCACGTGATACCATGCCGCAGTCGCGGCGATGCCCTCGGCCGCGGCAATTTGCGGCTGCCAGAGTGCGGCCGGAAGCGCCTTGCCGGTCGCCGCTTCCCAGTCGGGATGGGCGAGATAGCGCGCCCGGTCGAAGCTGAGCTTGGGCAGCCGCCTGCCTGCCCGCGACGACAACGTGTCGACCGCTGCACCCAGCCGAAGGCCCGCCGGGCCGAGGTGGAACAGTCGCGGTTGCCGGCCGAGCGCGGTTCCGATTGCCGCCGCCAAGTCGGCATGCGTGTAGCCGCCAAGCTGGCCGTCGGCGATTTCGTAAAGGCCCGTCAGCGGTGCCGCCGCGACGGCGAGCAGCGCCGCCGCGAGGTCGCCGACCTCGATCAGCGAGAACCGCCCGCGACCCGGCAGCAATGCGAAGCCGCGCGCCACCATGCGATAGAAGGGCAGCATTTCGGTATCGCCGGGACCATAGACGCCGGGCGGGCGGACGATGACCCAGTCGCGGTCGCTCGCCGCGACCAGCGCCTCGCCGCCCGCCTTGCTCGCGCCATAGGCCGACAGCCCCGGCTCGCGCGCCGCCAGCGACGAGACATGGATGAAGCGGCGAATGCCTGCGCGCTCCGCGGCGGCAAGCATCGTGGCAGTGCCCGCGACGTTACCGGCGTCGAAACCGGCGGGCGTGCGCGCATTGACGACGCCGGCGAGATGGATGACCGCGTCGGCACCGTCACACAGGACGGCGGGATCGGCGAGGGTTCCGGCGATCCAGGTCACACTGGGCTGCACGATTTGTGGCGAGCGGGTGAGGGCGCGAACGTGGTGGCCTTGCGCAACCGCGAGGCGCAACAAGTGGCTGCCGACGAAGCCGGTGCCGCCGGTGACAGCGAGGGTGAGTGGCCTCTGATTCTGCTCCCCCTCTCCTTCAGGGGAAGGAGTCTGGGAATTTCGGTCGAGAGGCGGTAATTCCTCGCTCGACAACTCCAATCCCGGTCCCTCCCCTCGAGGAGAGGGCGGCAGTGTCACGCCGCGATCTCGAACGGCTGTATCTCACCGCTCAGATACTGGCTCCGCGCCTTCGACCGGCTGAGCTTGCCGCTCGACGTGCGCGGCAGCGTGCGCGGCGGTACCAGTTCGACGACGCAGCTCATGCCGGTGATGGCGCGGACTTTCACGCGAATCGCGTCGCGTAAGGCGCTGCGTTCGGCAACGCACGAGGTCCGGCACTGCACCAGCACCGCCGGGGCTTCCTCGCCGCCCGGCGTGGTGATCGAGAACGCCGCGATGTCGCCGGCCTTGAAGCCGGGCAGCTGCTCGATCGCCCACTCGATGTCTTGCGGCCAGTGGTTCTTGCCGTTGATGATGATCATATCCTTGGCGCGCCCGACGACATAGATATAGCCATCGGCGAGGTAGCCCATGTCGCCGGTATCGAGCCAGCCGTCGGGGCCGAGCACCGCCGCCGTCGCCGCCGGATCGCCGAAATAACCCGCCATGATACCTTCGCCGTGGACAACGATGCGCCCGATATGCCGCTCGTCGAGCGCGGATTCGCCATCGCGGATTTCGATCGTCAGTCCGGGCAGCGGCTTGCCGCAGTTGACGACGGCGCGGTAGCGCGCCGCCGCCGACGGCTGGGCCGCCAGCCCGGCATAGCCCTCGCCCGACAGCACGCGCTCGTCGACAAGGTCGGTGACGATACCCTCGCCGACCGGCATCATACTGACCGCGAGCGTCGCCTCGGCCAGCCCGTAGCTCGGCAGGAACACCGCGCTGTCAAACCCGGCGGGGGCGAACGCGTCGGTGAACGCCTGCATGACATCGGGGCGGATCATGTCGGCGCCGTTGCCGGCGACGCGCCAGCGCGACAGGTCGAAGCGCGCCGCGACGTCGATCGACGAGCTTATCCGCCGCGCGCAGATGTCGTAGCCGAAGGTCGGCGAATAGCTCAGGCTGTGCCCCTCGTTGCGACTGATCAGCGTCAGCCACGACAGCGGCCGCCGCGCGAAATCGTCGGTGGCGAGGTAATCCGCCGACATCTGCGTCGCCAGCGGCGACAGCAGACAGCCGACCAGCCCCATGTCGTGATAGAAGGGCAGCCACGAAACGACGCGGTCGTCGTCCTGCACCTGCGTACAGGTCGCGTGTCCAAACAGATTGGCGAGCAGCGCGCGGTGGGTGACGGTAA
>JAYTHJ010000062.1:0-1821 GCA_043732725.1 Sphingomonadaceae bacterium
GGCTTTTCCTGCTCGCGGCCGGACAGCGGATGTCGCGACTCTGTGATATTCGAATCAAACGACGGTATCGCTACCGCCGCCCAGATCTCGTTCTGACCGCATCCTCCTCGAACAGCTGCGCCAGCTGTTCGATGATGGTGCCGCCAAGCTGCTCGGCATCCATGATTGTCACCGCGCGCTGGTAATAGCGCGTCACGTCATGACCAATGCCGACCGCGATCAGCTCGACCGGCGACTGCGTCTCGATCCACTTGATCGCCTGCCGCAGGTGACGTTCAAGATAGTTGCCGGTGTTGACCGAGAGCGTTGAATCGTCGACCGGCGCACCGTCGGAAATCACCATCAGGATGCGTCGGTCTTCCGAGCGGACCAGCAAGCGCTGGTGTGCCCACAGCAGGGCCTCGCCGTCGATATTCTCTTTGAGCAGCCCTTCGCGCATCATCAGCCCGAGGTTCTTGCGCGCCCGTCGCCACGGCGCATCGGCGGGCTTGTAAATAATATGGCGCAAGTCATTGAGGCGGCCGGGTTTCGCAGGACGGCCGTCGGCAAGCCATTTCTCGCGGGACTGACCGCCCTTCCATGCCCGCGTCGTGAAGCCCAATATCTCGGTTTTGACCGCGCAGCGTTCGAGCGTGCGTGCAAGGATGTCGGCGCAGATCGCCGCGATCGAAATCGGCCGTCCGCGCATCGAGCCTGAGTTGTCGATCAGCAGCGTCACCACGGTGTCGCGGAACTTGGTGTCGCGCTCGACCTTGTAGCTCAGCGCGTGCGCTGGCGAGGTCACCACGCGCACCAGCCGCGCCGGATCGAGCACTCCCTCCTCCTGGTCGAAGTCCCACGCGCGATTCTGCTGCGCCAGCAAGCGCCGTTGCAGGCGGTTGGCGAGCTTGGTCACCACTCCTTGCAGCTGCAGCAGTTGCTGGTCGAGATAGCCGCGCAGCCGTGTTAGCTCTTCGGGATCGCACAGCTCCTCCGCCGACACCGTCTCGTCATAGGCGCGAGTAAAGGCGTGATAGTCGAAGTCGGGCGGCAGGTCCGACAGCGGCGTATTTGGCCGCCACGGCGTCATGCCCTCCTTGCCCTCCTCGCCCATTTCGGCTTCGGAGACCGCGTCGGTGTCCATGTCGACGTCGCGCGTCTCGCTATCATCGGCGGGCTCGGAACTTTCCTCGGCGCGCGTTTCGACCGAGGCATCGCTGCCGCTGTCGCCCTCGTCCTCCTGCTCGTCGCCCTCGTCGCCGCTGCTTTCGTCGTCGTCGCTGTCGTCGCTCGGGTCATCGTCGGCGTCGAGCTCGGCGTCGGGATCGGTGCCGAGCCCGAGATCGTTGAGCACCCGACGCATCACCAGCGCGAACGCCTCCTGATCGCCGACGTTCGCTGCCAGCGTGTCGAGGTGCAACCCGGCTTTCGCCTCGATGTCGGCGCGGACCAGCGCCAGCGCCGGCTCGGCAAGCTTGGGCGAGGCCAGCCCGGTCAGCCGCTCGCGCGCCAGCAGCCCCAGCGCGGTCGCCATCGGCACTTCATCGGCGGTGCGGGCGCGAATAATCGGGTCGGTCTTGATCCGCTGCTCGGTCATGCGCGCGAGATTGATCGCGACCCCGGCCATGTCGGCCCCGCCGACCGCCTCGATCCGCGCTTGCTCGACCGCGTTGAAAATGTCGCGCGCCACCCCGCTCTCGGGGTGCCCCGCCTCGGGCAGCCCCGCAGCATGAAGCTTGGCATCATGGTGCCGCTTGCGCAGCGCGAAACTATCAGCCCAGCCGCGTACTTCTGCCACCTGCTCGGGAGCCAGCGCCCGGCCCGGCTGCGGAACCCGCGCCT
>JAYTHJ010000063.1:0-6305 GCA_043732725.1 Sphingomonadaceae bacterium
ATAACAGATCTTCAACATTCCGCAGCGACAGCGGGTACCGGACATACAGCATAACCGCCATGCGGATCACCTCGGGCGACGAGTTGAAACACCGAAACGCGTTGGCGGTCTTGCTCATTTTTAAGTTTTACCAGCACCCGGCCCCGACGGCAATTTTAGTCTGACAAGACCTATTAGCTCAAAGGCCCCCATTTGCGCCAGCCTTGACCAAATGCGGCCACCTTGCGACAGGGTGGCGATGGCTTCTGACAAGACCCTGAACGCGAAGAATCTGGCTGCGCTTGGTGCAGAGCGTCTGGCCGAACTGCTGCTTGATCTGGCAGCGGGCAATACTGCGGCTAAGCGGCGGCTGCGGATCGAACTGGCCAGTCGCCGCGGGGGCAGCGATGTTGCGGCCGAAATCCGCAAGCGTCTGGTCACGATTGCCAAATCCCGATCGTTTGTGGGTTGGCGCAAGATCAGGGCGTTTGCCGACGATCTGGACAGCCAGCGCGTGGCGATCATGGCCCATGTTGCACCGACCAGCCCGGCCGAAGCGTTTGATCTGCTGTGGCGGTTGCTGGAAATGGCGCCGGCGATCTATGACCGGTGTGACGATGGCAAGGGGATGATCGGTGCGGTGATTGCCGCTGCACGCGACGATCTTGGCGCAGTGGCCGGGGTGGCCTTGCTGGAGCCTGGGGCACTGGCCGACCGGGTGTTTGCGGGGGTGAATGCCAATGGCTATGGCCAATTCGACGGCCTGATCGCGTTGCTGGCCGCGCCGCTGGGCCAGCACGGCCTTGAAATCCTGAAGGCGAAGTTCGAGGAACTGGCCGCCAGGCAACCGGCACGGCCAAATCAGTATGGCCGCAACGTGATTGGCCATGCCAGCGACGGCACGCCGCTGTTCGAAGATGATTTCGACACACGGCAGCGGGCAAAAACGACCAGAACCGCGCTATGCGAGATTGCCGACGCGGTGGACGATGTCGATGGTTATGCCGCCTGTTTTTCCAGCGACGAGCGGGCCGACCCGGCGTTCGCCGCAAGCATCGCCCAACGGCTGCTGGCGGCAGGTCGTGCTGCACAGGCGATGGCTGCGCTGGCTGTTGCCGAAGACAATTTTCGCAAGAGCCGGTTATCGCCCGATTGGCAGCGGGTGTGGATCGACACGCTCGAGGCGGTAGGCCAGACCGCTGCGGCGCAAGCGGAACGCTGGGCCGAGTTCGAGCGTGATCTGGATGCCGACAGCTTGCGCGCCCACATCAGGCGCCTGCCCGATTTTGACGACGAAGAGGCGGAACACCGGGCATTGGGCCATGCCTCGCAGTTTCCAGATATGGGCAAAGCCCTGGGATTGCTCATCGAGTGGCCTGCGCATGATCTGGCGGCAAAGCTGGTGCTGACGCGGCAAGGCGAACTTGACGGCGATCGCTATGAACTGTTGACGCACGCTGCCGAGGCGCTGGACCAGCGTCATCCGCTTGCCGCCACGCTGGCACTGCGCGCGATGATCGATTTTGCGCTGATCAACGCGCGAGCCAAGCGTTATACCCATGCCGCGCGACATTTGCTGACCTGCGAACATCTGGCCAGACGCATCGAAGATTTTGGCGATCGCCGGGATCATGACGCTTATGTCGCGCATCTGCGGCTGAGCCATGGACGTAAAAGCGGATTTTGGAGCGTGTAAGTGTGCGCGCTGCCGGGCCGCGCGCCGCACTGGAAATGTCTTGTCAGAACAGGATTGCAATCACATGGATGGCACGCGCAATCGTCAGATCAGCCAATCGATTTTGCTTTCGTCTGCGGCGCACTGATCTGGACCAGTTTACAGCGCCCGTCCCAATTTCAGAGTAGCACATGACAACAATCCCATCGGCCGGTCGTTTCAAGGCAACCAGCGGGCGGTCTTGCGCGCGTTGCATTGGCGTATTGATCAGGCTGGTGAAGCGTCAGGGAATGATCGCGGCATTGGCGGCGGCGGCGATCACCGCTGCGTTTGGGCAGTCGGCGATGCCTGTTGCCGCGGTCGGTTTGCAAGTCGCCCAGTATGATGCGCAGCTGCGCGCGATGGCGCACGATGCTGAAAATCCCCGGTTGGATGATGCTGCCTTGCGCCAAAAGGCGGCGGCGATCGTGCCGATCGACCAGGCGCTGGATGCAATCGTTGCCGATCTGGCGGCGCGCACCGCTGCGATCGATGCGCGTCTGGCCGAATTGGGCCCGGCGCCCAAGACCGGTGAACCACCCGAAGCGGCCGAAATTACCCAGGAACGCAATCGTGTGATCGCCAGCCGGCAAGCGATCGACACCGAGGCGCGGCAGGCACGGGTGTTGACCGTGGCGACCGACCAACTGACCACGCGCCTGGCCGATCGCCGGCGCGAACTGTTTTCTGCGCAATTGTGGGCGCACAGCCGATCGGTGCTCAATCCGGGGCTGTGGATCGATTTTGCGCACAATGTGCCGGCCGATGCCACGCGGCTGACCATGCTTTACAAGGCGCAAGCCAAGCAGATGGTCGGGGCGGCGCCAGGCCCTGCGACCCTGATTGGCTGGCTGATCAGCATCGCGATCGCTTTGCTGCTGCTGTTTCCCGGTGGTTTTTTGCTGCTGCGGTTTGGCGATCGCTATGTTGCGGGCATTGCCACCGCATCGCGGTTGCGCCAATCGGTCCATGCCTTGTGGGTGATCGGCGTCACGGTCGCGATGCCGCTGATCGGCGGATGGCTGATCCGGGTTTCGCTGGGTGCAGGCGCGGTGTTGACGCCGCAAGTGGATGGCGGATTGGCCACATTGATCCGGGCCACAGGCTTTGCCGCGCTGATTTACGGGATCGCGCGCGCGCTGCTGGCGGTGGATCAACCGGGCTGGCGCATGGCGCCGATCAGCGACCAGCTGGCCGACCGGCTGCGGCGCTATCCGGCGCTGATGGCCAGCGCGGTGGGCCTTGCCAGTGCCGTCGCCGGCCTGAACTCCACCTTTGGCATGTCGTTATCGACTTCGATCATTACCGACGCGCTGACCGTGCTGGTGGAACTGGCGATCATTTGCCGGGTGCTGACCGTGATCGCGGGAAACCGTGGGGCAGTGCCACCCGATCACGCCGAGGCTGGGGCAAAGGGGGCGCAAATGCCCTGGGCTATCGCTGCTTTGGCCAGCTGGATCGGCCTGGTCTGGGCGATCGGCGCGGCGGTGCTCGGCTATCTTGCGCTAGCCACGTTCCTGGTGCGCGAGATGATCTGGAGCGCCATCGTGCTTGCCTGCCTGTTTGTGCTGGTAGAGTTTGCCGACGATCTGTTTCCTGCCTTGTTTGGGGAAAACAGCCGGACCGGGCGGTTTGTCGAATCCATGCTCGGCCTGTCACGGTCAACGCTTGACCAGATCGGCATCCTGCTGTCCGGGTTTGCGCGACTGAGCCTGCTGCTATTCGGCTGGACGGCCATCGTTGCGCCGTTTGGCGCGAGCACGGGCGATGTGTTTGCCCGCTTCAGTGCCAGCGATCTGGTTATCCAGCTTGGCCCGGTCCTGATCTCACCCGGAACGATCGTCGGCGGAATGCTGCTGTTTGCGGTGGGGTTGCTGATTACGCGCGCTATCCGCAGCTGGGTAGAGGGGCGCTATCTGCCCAGCACCACGCTTGACATCGGTGTGCGCACCTCGCTGTCGGCCGGGGTCAGTTATTTTGGTGCGTTTATCGCGGTGCTGCTGGCCAGCGCTTATCTGGGGGTCAGCCTCGATCGGATTGCGCTATTGGCGGGCGCGCTGTCGGTCGGCATCGGCTTTGGCTTGCAGGCGGTCATCGGCAATTTTGTTTCCGGGCTGATCCTGCTGGCCGAGCGCCCGATCAAGGTGGGTGACTGGATCGCCATCGGCGATCTGGAAGGGGATGTGAAGAAAATCAACGTGCGCGCCACCGAAATTGAGATGCGCGATCGCTCGCGGCTGATCGTGCCCAATTCGGAACTGGTGACCAAGACCGTTCGCAATGTGACGCATGGTGAGGCGCTGGGCCGTGTCCGCATCGTGCTGCGGGTGAACGAAGATGCCGATGTGATCGCCCTACGCGATTTGCTGCTGCAGCATATTTCCGGCCATGCCGATGTGCTGCACGATCCTGCCGCGCAAGTGTACCTGACCGATGCCAAGGATGGCGGGCTCGAATTTACCTGCTTTGCCTATGTCGCATCGGCGCGGCAGGTGTTTGCCGCGCGCAGTGACATGCTGTTCAAGATCATTCCCGATTTGCACAAACGCGGCTTTGCCTTGTCCAATTCTAACCCGATCGTGAATGTGGATCTGACTGACCGGCCGATCGAGCCTTCGGCGCCGACGTGAGTGGAGCGCGGTGGGCGCGACGTCATGAAAAAGTAAGAAACCGGATTCGAGCCCTCGCTGAAATGGCGCAGTGAAACCAGGTTTTGTGGTCGCGCCTGAAGGGGGCTTTGTTACGCGTTAGACTGCGGTGCCCCATTCGCACCAGCCGAGTGGCTTGGGGGTTTTGGGCAAGTACATCGTCTCGACGTGTTCGAGCGTGAAGCCCGCCCTGGCGATCGTGGCCGCGACTGGCCGGGTCAGATGGCACCCGCCCGCGATTTTTGACCACAGCGGCTCAAGCCGGTGTTGCCAGCGGCGGGGCGCTTCGTCGGGGGCCAGACCGTGTTCGGAAAATAGCAGCTTGCCGCCAGGTTTGAGCACGCGGCGCGCTTCACGCAGTGCGGCCTGCGGCGATGCGACCGAACACAGGGTAAACGTGCAGACGATGGTATCGAAGGTCGCCGGGGCGAACGGCAGGTCCTCTGCCCGGCCATCGAAAATCTCGACCTTCAGCCCGGCTGGTCGCGGGGCTGTTTGCGCAATCTGGCGCAGCTCCGCCGAAGGATCGACGCCGGTTATGCTGCCGACCAGCGCCGGATCATAAAACGCCAGGTTCAGCCCGCCGCCGATGCCCAGTTCGAGCACGCGGCCGATCGCCAGCGGTACCACTTTGGCCCGCTGCCGCTGGATCGGGCGCGACCCGCAGGCACAGCCGATCACATGCGGCAGGATATGTCTTTCGTAGAATGACGCGCTCATCGTGTCCCCCCGTTACCCGGTTGCAGTGTGTCGGGCGCCTGCGTACGGATAGTCCTGCGTCGCAGGATTATTGCACAGGAATTACCATTATGCTTCGTTTTCCTCTCTAGTCGGTGCTGGCTGTCCGCCTTGCCGCACAGGCCGTGCCGGTCTGTGCCGAACCGACCCATGTGATGATCCACGCGATGAGCGAGGACGCCAAGTGAAGCTGTCAGTCTAATCGCAACTCGTTTCCGTTTGGCGCACGAGGGCCGAAAGTGGCCAACCTCAAGCCGCAAGCGACTGCCACCTGGCTGGCGCAGCCGAGCGTCGGATCTTGCAAGTTTCACGATCGACGAGATGGCGTTCCGAGTTGAAATGGTTGTAAAACGAAGCGTGGACCGAGACGAATTTTTGTAACGTCGATGTACGACGAAATCGCAACATCGCCCGCTCTTGTCGTCGGAATGGCAGGTGAGAATTTTCGGCCCGGTTGTTCTTCCGTTGGTCCATTTCGCGGCTGGCCCAGTTCGCGGCGGTACAAATTGCCAAGTTTCCGCATGGCCGCCGGGTAGGAGCCCAGTCCATCGGTCACGATGACTTCAGCCGGGTCGTGCCGTGTTAATGTCTTCTTTAAAAACTTCAAAGCCGAAGATTTATCTCGCTTTGTGGTGACGTAGGACTCCAGAATTTCACTTTCGTGATCCACCGCCCGCCACAGATAATGCCGCTCGCCACTGATCTTCACGAACACCTCGTCGAGGTGCCAGCGCCAATGACGAAAACCCCGCATGCAGTTTACACGACGCCGGCGGATCTCAGCCGTGAACAGTGGCCCGAACCTGTTCCACCAAAAGCGCACCGTCTCATGGCAAATGTCGACGCCGCATTCAGATAACAGATCTTCGACATTCCGCAGCGACAGCGGGTACCAGACATACAGCATCACCGCCATGCGGATCACCCCCGGCGACGAGTTGAAACAGCGGAACGGATTGGTCGGCCTGGTCATTTTTCCGTTTTACCAGCGCCCTGCCCCGACGGCAGTTTTAGTCTGACAAGACCATGGCTGGTCATCGCGCAGGGTGTCGGCGCTGTGCGCAACTACTGCATCGGCGCATGCTAGCTCGACAAGGACGATCCCTCCAAGGTGCTCGCGCGCGTGACAGTGCCTCTGATCCGCTCCAGCGCTGCCGAACGCTACGGTTACGTCCCCAACGTCGTCTATAGTTGCGCTGCGCTGGTCCATGGCCGGATGCTGCTGC
>JAYTHJ010000064.1:0-6294 GCA_043732725.1 Sphingomonadaceae bacterium
CCAACCAGCGCAACGATGCGGGACTCGCTCAGTAGGGCGCGGATCGCATCGTCACTGGTGATCGGCATAACAAGCTCCTTCGGTACCGGCGCAGGTTAAATATTGACACTTTGCGCGACGCGCTCGGCCAGCACCGCGAATACGTCGGCTTGCGGACCGTTGCCAGCCGCGGGCGGGATCCCGGCATCCGAAGCGGCGCGCAACGCACCGTCGAGCGGGAGCGCTCCCAGGAACGCGACGCCGAGCGTGGCAGCGGTAGCCTGCGCGCCGCCGTGGCCGAAGATGTCGCTGCGCTCGCCGCAGTGCGGGCAGGCAAAATAGCTCATATTCTCGACGATGCCGAGTACCGGCACACCGACCTGGCCGAACATCGCGATGGCGCGGCGCGCGTCGATCAGCGCCAGATCCTGCGGCGTCGAGACAATTACCGCGCCGCTCGGCTTGAGTTTTTGCGCCAGCGTCAGCTGGATATCGCCGGTGCCCGGCGGCAGGTCGACGACAAGGCAGTCGAGCACGCCCCAGTCGGCCTGCTCGACCATCTGCAGCATCGCCGACGAGGCCATCGGCCCGCGCCAGACGATCGCCTTTTCGGGGTCCGTCATCATGCCCATCGAAAGCGCCTTCAGCCCGAAGGCGCTGACCGGTTGCAGCCGCTTGCCCGCCAGCTGGGTCCGGCCGGTGATACCGAGTAGCGTCGGCACCGACGGGCCATAGATGTCGGCATCGAGCAGCCCGATGCTCAAGCCGCGCCGCGCCAGCGCCACGGCAAGATTTGCTGCAATGGTCGACTTGCCGACACCGCCCTTGCCGCTGGCGACTGCAACGATGGTGCGGATGCCGGGTACCGGACCGGCGCTGGGTACTTCGGCGGCCGAGGGTGCGCCGCCCTTCTCGGCGGTCAGGATTAGGCGGGCGGCGGTGATGCCGGGAACGCGGCGCACCGCCAGTTCGACCGCGGCGCGCAGACGTTCGGCGGCGTCTCGGGCGAGGCTGTCGACCGCCAGCACCAACCCGGCGCTACCGTCGGGCCGCACGACGATGCCGCTGACCCGGCCGCTGTCGACGACGCTGCCGGTCCCCGACGGATCGGCGACGGCAGCGAGCGCGGCAGTTACTTCGGCGGCTGTCGCCATCTTACGCGATCCTTATATTCCGCGGCATCGCGGCCATCTCGCAATCCCGGTGCGCGAGCCGTATATAGCGCTGCAGCAAACACGCAAACGTACGGGAAACGGGATGCCCTGGCAGAGCAACAACGAAACGCCGGGCGGGCCATGGGGCGGCGGCTCGGGCAGCGGCGGCTCGGGTTCGGGCGGCGGCTCCGGCGGCGGCGGCCCAAAGAGCCCTTGGGGCGAAGGGCCGCCGCCGCGCCGCCCGCCGCCGGGCCGCGGTCCGTCGGGCAACACGGATTTCGATGCTTTCATCCGTCGCAGCCAGGACAAGCTGCGGCAGGGCCTACCTGGTACCGGGCCGTTCGGGGCCAAGCCGTGGCTGATCGGTGCCGCGGCGATCATCGGCATCTGGCTGGTGACGACCTCGACATACCGGGTGCAGGCGCAGGAGCGCGGCATCGTTCAGCGTTTCGGCCGGTACATCGAGACAACCGGGCCAGGGTTCCATTTCAAACTGCCGTCGCCGATCGATACCGTCGTCAAGCCTAAGGTCGAGCAGGTTAACTCGGTTGACATCGGCGCGACCGAAGGCGGTGCCGAGAATCTTATGCTGACCGGCGATCAGAACATCATCGACATCGCCTATGCTGTGCGCTGGAAGATCAAGGATCCCGAGCGCTTCCTGTTCGTGCTCGCCGAGCCCGAACAGACGATCCGCGAAGTCGCCGAGTCCGCCATGCGGTCGGAAATCGGCCGCGCGACACTGAACGACGCGATCGGGCCGCAGCGTGCACAGATCGCTGAAAAGGTGCGCGAGCGCATGCAGGACCTGCTCGACAGCTACCGTTCGGGCATCGAGATTCGCGGTGTCGACATTAAGCAGGCCGATCCGCCCGCCGCAGTCGACGCAGCGTTCAAGGACGTGTCGGCGGCGCAGCAGGACGCGCAGCAGGCGCTAAACCGCGCTCGCGGGTATGCGCAGCAGGTGCTGGCGCAGGCGCAGGGCGCGACCGCATCGTTCGATGCGGTTTACGCGCAGTACAAGCTCGCGCCCGAAGTCACCCGCAAGCGCATGTATCTCGAGACGATGGAGCAGGTGCTCGCCAAGACCGATAAGACGATCGTCGATGTCGGCAGCGTGACGGCATATCTGCCGTTGCCCGAGGTCCAGCGCCGGGCGCGCGCCGCGGCTCCGGAGCCAGCTCCTGCCCCCGCTACGACCGCCACCACCACAGCCGTGCAGGCCAAATAATGAGTATTATTCGCAATCCGCTGCCATGGGCGATTGGCGTGCTGGTGCTTTTTGTCGTGTTGGCGAACAGCCTGTTCCGTGTCTCCGAGACGACACAGGCGATCATCCTGCGGCTCGGCAAGCCCGAGCGCATCGTCAACGGCTTCGACCCGCGCGAGCGCTTCGGCTCGACCGACGCCGGGCTTCAGATAAAGATTCCGTTCATCGAGAACGTTGTCGATGTCGACAAGCGCGTGCTCGATCTCGATATGCCCGAGCAGACGGTGCTGTCGACCGACCAGTTGCGGCTAGTCGTCGATGCTTTCGCCCGCTTCCGTATCGTCGATCCGCAGAAGATGTACCAGACCGTCGGCACCGAGGAGCACGCCAAGGATGCGCTGGCGCGTATTCTGGCGTCGCGGCTCAGGAACGAACTCGGTCGCAAGCGCTTCGACGAGCTGCTGTCGCCCGAGCGCACCGCGCTTATGGACGACATTCAGGCGAGCGTGAACAAACAGGCGCGGCAATACGGTGCCGAGATCATCGACGTACGAATCAAACGCGCTGACCTGCCGACCGGCGCGCCGCTCGATTCGGCTTACACGAGAATGCGCTCGGCGCGCGCGCAGGAGGCGCTAACGATCCGCGCACAGGGCGGCAAGCAGGCCCAGCTGGTCGTCGCCGAAGCCGATGCCAATGCGGCGCGCATCTATGCCGAAAGTTTTGGCAAAGATCCCGACTTTTACGCTTTCTACCGCGCCATGCAGGCGTACCGCGAGGCGTTCAAGGACGGCAGCGGCACGTCTATGGTGCTGACGCCGAACAACGAATTCCTGCGCGAATTCGAAGGCCGGCGCGGCGCTCGGTAATTAGGCGCGGCGAGCTGGTCTAAGACGGCGCTGAAGCGATTATATTAAGGCCGGGTTCAGGGCCGGAATCATAGTTGCCTGTTGCTATATTACATCGCTGCCCGGCGTTTCACTGATCGTTCGGCCGGGTCATCCAGGAGAGTTCACCAGTGCGCATTGTCCGCAGCCTCATTCCCGCCGTGGTCCTGGTCGGCGGCACCGCCGCCTTGATATTATTACCCGCAGGCGCGCAGATCGCGACGCCGCAGTCCATTGCGCCGCCGGCTCAGAATGCAACGCCGCCGGCTACACCACTGGGCGGTCCAATGGGGGCCCCGCGGAGCTTCGCCGACTTGACCGCCAAGCTCGCCCCGGCGGTCGTCAACGTTTCGACTACACAGAAGGTCGAGGTCGGCCGTTTCCCGCGCCCCGGTCAAGGCGGCGGTGCCGGCTCAGGTAACCCGCTCGAGGAGTTGTTCCGGCGCTTTCAGGAGCAGCAGGGCGACGGTGGCGCGCCGGTGACGCGCGAAGCGATGTCGCTTGGAAGCGGCTTTATCGTCGATCCTTCGGGCTATATCGTCACCAACAACCATGTGATCTCGGGCGGCGAGGGCAAGGCTCCGGTCGAGTCGATCACGGTAACGCTCGCTGACCGTCACGAGTACAAGGCGCGCGTCGTCGGCCGCGATACGCTGTCTGACCTCGCGCTGCTCAAGATCGACGCGTCCAATCTGCCCTACGTCAAGTTCGGCGACAGCAAGGCCGCACGCGTCGGCGATTGGGTCATCGCCATCGGTAACCCGTTCGGCCTTGGCGGCACCGTCACGGCGGGCATCGTATCGGCGCTGCACCGCAACATCCAGTCGGGGCAGTACGACCGCTATATCCAGACCGACGCCTCGATCAACCAAGGTAACAGCGGCGGGCCGCTATTCGATATCGACGGTAACGTCATCGGCATCAACACAGCGATCTTCTCACCCAGCGGTGGCAACGTCGGGCTCGGCTTCGCCATTCCCGCCGAGCAGGCCGCGCCGGTTATCCAGCAGCTGCGCACCGGTAAGGGCGTCAAGCGTGGTTACCTCGGCGTCGGTATCCAGCCTTTGAGCGAGGATATCTCGGCGGCGCTCGGTCTGCCGAAGGATCACGGCGAGATACTGCGCTCGGTCGAGCCGAACGGACCGGCATCGCGCGCCGGTCTGAAGCAGGGCGACGTCGTCACGCGTGTCGCGAGCCAGGACGTGACCTATGACAACACGCTGAGCATCATCGTCGCGAACACGCCGATAGGCGCGCGCGTACCGATCGAGCTTATTCGCGATGGCAAGCGGCTGACCGTGACGGCGCAGATCGTCGAGCGGCCATCGGAAGCGATCGTGCGCGGTCAGCTCGATCCGACGCCCGACGAAACGCCCGCGGCGGCCGGCGGCGCAGCTGCCGGAACCGAGGCTGCGCGGCAGAGCCTGGGTATTACGCTCACCTCGCTCACCAGCGATGTGCGCGGCCAGCTCAAGCTCTCGCCCGGGGTACAGGGTGTCGTCATCGCCGGCATCGACCCGAACAGCGACGCGGCAGCGAAGGACCTGCAGCGCGGCGACGTGATCCTGTCGATCAACCAGCGCCCGACGCCGACGCCCGCTGCAGCAGCGGCAGCGGTCGCCGACGCCCGCCGTGCCAACCGCGACACGGTGCTCATGCTGGTCCAGCGCGGCACTGCGCCGGGGCTTTATATCGGCATCAAGCTGCAGAGTAAGAAGTAAGCGGCGGGGCTTGCACGATTGACCCGCCGGCGGAACTGCGTATCATTTAGATAATACGCAGTTCTTACAGGGGGTGTGCAATGCCTTTCCGTCGTGCGGTGTACCTTGCAGCCGTCGCTGCACTAACGCTGGCGTCGCCGATGCCGTCGCTGGCGGCTTCGGATTCCACCCCCGGCAGCACGGTTGCAGCCTCCGCGAGCGCGCCACTTAAGCTGTTCCCCGACAGCCGGATACTAGTGCGCGACAGGATCAGCGTCGAGGTCGTCGGCAACGGCCCCGATGTCGTGCTGATCCCCGGGATGGCGTCGTCGCGCGCGGTGTGGCTGCGGACGGCGCAGCAGCTGCGGTCGCGGTATCGGTTGCATATCGTGCAAGTCGCCGGTTTCGCCGGCGAGCCGCCGCGCGCCAATGCGACCGGCCCGGTATTCGACCCCGTGCTGGCCGATCTCGATAGTTATCTGACGACCCTGAAGCGCCCGATTGTCATCGGTCACAGCCTTGGCGGAACGATGGGGCTGGCGCTTGCCGAGCGGCATCCGGACCATCTGTCAAAGCTGCTGATCGTCGATGCGCTGCCGTTCTACGGGGTGCTGATGGGCGGCCCGGCGGCGACTGCCGACAGCTTGCGCCCGATGGTCGAACCGATGCGCAGCAACGCGCCGGCGATGCCCGACGCGCAGACGCGCGCGATGATGGCGGCAATGGTCACAGCACCCGCCGACGTCGACCGCGTCACTGGCTGGAGCCAAGCGAGCACGTCCGCAGTGACCGCCAACGCTATGGTCGACGACATGCTGACCGACCTTCGCCCCGGACTCGCGGCAGTGCGATTGCCGGTTACCGTACTGTACGAGGCGCCGCTCGCGCAGGCGATGACGACCGGCTACGCGCCGCTGCCCGGCGTGACGCTGATCCCGGTCCCCGGCGCCAGGCACTTCATCATGTATGACCAGCCGGTGCGGTTCGATGTCGAGGTCGAGGCGTTCCTGAAGCGGTGAGGCCTACTGGCGCGTATCGTTCAAGCTGGCGCGGCTCATTCCAACTCTCACTGATGTTCACCTATGCGCCTACTGGCGCAGTCAGATGGACATGATACGCCACGGTTGATCGGTGAGGCGGTTCCAGGCGAATCAGCACTGGTCGAGGATGTCGTCGCAGGTTTTGAAGATGCGGTTCGACAGCCAGTTGTCGCGCCTGAACTGCCAGACGTTCTCGACGGGGTTGCGCTCGGGGCATTTCGGCGGGAGCGGCAGCAGGGTGATGTTGGCCGGGATGACCAGCCCTGCCGAGAGATGCCAGCCTGCCTGGTCAAGTATCAGCACGGCATGGGCACCGGGCGCCAC
>JAYTHJ010000065.1:0-1800 GCA_043732725.1 Sphingomonadaceae bacterium
CCGCTGCAGGCCAGGCTTGCTGCTGCCGCAGTTGCGCTCGCTGCCGCCGACGCTGCACTGCGGACGGCGGCCGACAACGAACGCCGCGCGCGGGTTGACCGCAGCGCTGCCGACCGCGCGCAGGATGCGGCCCGCGCCGCGCAGCTCGCCGCCGTCACCGAACTCTCCCGCCGCACCACCCGCGCCGACGCGCTTGCCGCCAGTCTTGCCCGCGCCGAGGCCGACGCCGCCGCTGCCCGGCTCGACGCCGACCGCGCCCGCGCTGCCGTGCCCGAGGCTGCGGTGCCCGCGCTCGCGGCCGACGTCGCCAGCACCCGCGCTGCCGTCGAGGTCAGCCGCGCCGACCTCGCCGCTGTTCGTGCTGCCGAGGCGGCGCTGGTCCGCGACCGCGACACCGCCGTCGCCCGCGCCGCCGTGGTCGCCGCCGAGTACCCCCGCTGGGCCGCGCGTCATGCAGCCAGCATCGCCCACGCCGCCGACCTCGACGCCCGTGCCGACGCACTCGCGGCCGAGGCGGCCGGGCTCGCCGGATACCCTGCCACAATCGCCAGCCAACAGCGCGAGCTGACAACGGCCAGCGTCGCTGCTGAAGCTGCGCGCCAAGCGGCGACCGCGGCACTCACCGCCGCCGAAGCGGGCGCCCGCGAGCTCGATGCCGAAGCCCTCGTCGCCGCCGAGACGCTCGCCGCCGCGCGTGAAGACCGCGCTCGTGCCGAGACCACCGCCGAGCACGAAAATCACCGTCGCCGCGACCTCGAAGCGCTCAGCGGCGAGCGCTTTGCCACGTCGCCGCCGCGGCTGGCGGAGGTTCATGGCTTCGATGCCGCCACCCGTCTCGATCCCGCCACCCTCGCGCCTGCCTTGGACGCGCTCACCGCCGAACGCGACCGGCTCGGCCCGGTCAATCTGCGCGCCGATGCCGAGCTCGCTGAACTCGAAGCCAGCATTGCCGCCGGCAGCGCCGAGCGCGCCGAACTCGACACTGCGGTCGCCCGGCTGCGCGGCAGCATCGGGGCGCTGAACCGCGAAGGCCGCGTCCGGCTGCTTGAGGCCTTCACCCGCGTCGACGGGCATTTCCGCGAGCTCTATGCGACGCTGTTCACCGGCGGTGCGGCGCATCTCGCGCTGGTCGAGGCCGATGATCCGCTCGAGGCCGGACTCGAGATCATGGCGCAGCCGCCGGGCAAGAAGCTGCAATCGTTGACGTTGCTATCGGGCGGCGAGCAGGCACTGACCGCGATCGCGCTGATCTTCGCGCTGTTCCTGACGACGCCGTCGCCGCTGTGCGTCCTCGACGAAGTCGACGCACCGTTGGACGATGCCAATGTCGAGCGCTTCTGCGATCTCCTCGACCGCATGGCGAGCACGACTGCGACCCGCTTCCTCGTCGTCACGCACAACGCCGTCACGATGAGCCGCATGCACCGCCTGTACGGGGTCACCATGAGTGAGCCCGGCGTCTCGCAACTCGTCTCGGTCGATCTCGCCCGCGCCGAGCGTCTCGCGGCGGCGTGAGCGGGTAGCGCTCAGTCGATTGTGGCGAAGCTAGCCAATGACCCGGTTTTGCGACTCTTTCGACACACCCAATTCGGCGTCGCCGAGCGCCGGCTCGAGCGCCGCTTCGCGCGTCTCGGCGCTGACCAGTTCGGCGTCGCGCGCCGCGTGCATCGAGCGCACTTTATCCATCGTCGTCTCGAACTTCACGATGATCTCTTCGCGGCTCATCGGGGCCGATGATGCCAGCAGCGCCAATTGCGCCGCGCGCGCCCGCTTGGCGTGATATACCGGCGCATCGTAGAG
>JAYTHJ010000066.1:0-1797 GCA_043732725.1 Sphingomonadaceae bacterium
TGGCCTTTTACCGCTTCGCGCGGCGCGCCGACGACATTGCCGACCGGCCCGGGGCGGCTCCTGAAGCTAGGCTGGCACAGCTCGAGGCCATGCGCTTGACGCTGGCCGGCACCGCTGCAGTGTCGCCCGAAGCCGCGACGCTGCGGGCGGCGCTCGGCGCTCGCGGTTTGACGCCGGTGCACGGCTTCAAGCTGCTCGAAGCCTTCCGTCGCGACGTCTCGAAGTCGCGTTACGCCAACTGGGCCGAGCTGATCGATTATTGCTGGTATTCGGCGATGCCGGTCGGGCGCTTCATGCTCGATGTGCACGGCGAAGACCGGGCGCTGTGGCCGGCGTCGGATGCGCTGTGCGCGGCGTTGCAGGTGATCAACCACTTGCAGGACTGCCGCCAAGATTACGCCGCGATGGACCGCGTCTATGTGCCTGCCGACGCGCTCGCCGCCGCCGGACTTGACGCTGGCGCGCTCGGCCTGCAGCCGCCGCCGCCAGCGCTGGCGAGCGTTATCCGGGGCTTGCTACCGTGCGTCGAGGCGCTGCTCACCGAGGCCGCGCCGTTTGCCGACGGCATCCGCGACACCGGGCTCGCGCTTGAGGTTGCGGTCATCCACCGCCTCGCGGTCGATCTCACCGTACGGTTACGTACTGACCCGCTGGGCCCACGGCTGCACCACCGCAAATCTGAAGTGCTGCGGCTAGCGTTGTCTGCGATCGGGGCTTTGGCGCTGCGGCGTTTTAGCATAAAAGCGAGGCGCACCCGCGCTCGAGGCCCGACGCCATGAACACGCTCGCCGCTCCCGCGCCCTCGTCCGACGCTGACTCCGCAACGGCGGCGAAGGCGTCGGGCAGCTCGTTCTATGCCGCGATGCGGCTGATGCCCAAGGCCGAGCGCCGTGGCATGTTCGCGATCTATGCCTTCTGCCGGATCGTCGACGATATCGCCGACGCCGACAATCGTCCGCGCGCCGAACGTCGCGCCGAACTCGACGACTGGGCGGCCGATTTGCACGCTTTCTATGCCGGGGCGCGGCCGGCCCGGCTTGCGTTCCTCGCCGAGGCGATCGAGCGTTTCGCGCTGCCCAAGGAAGATTTTCTCGCCGTCATCGACGGTATGCTGATGGACGTCGACGCGAACATCGTCGCCCCGGCGCAGGCCGTGCTCGACCTGTACTGCGACCGTGTGGCAGTCGCCGTCGGGCGGCTGTCGGTGCATACTTTCGCGATGACCCCCGATGCCGGCATCGCCGTCGCGCACCATCTCGGCCGCGCGCTGCAGCTCACCAACATCGTCCGCGATGTTGACGAGGACGCAGCCATCGGCCGGCTTTACCTGCCCGCCGAGCTGCTCGCCGAAGCCGGTGTTTCTGTGGGCGAACCGCGCGCTATGGCGTTGCACCCTGGCATCGACACGGTGTGCCACAGCTTGGCGGCGACGGCGCAGGCGCACTTCGACGAGGCGCGCCGCATCCTGCGCGAGCGCCCCGGTGGACGGCTGCGCACGCCACGGTTGATGGCCGAGGTTTATGCGCATTTGCTCGGCCGCATGCAGGCCGAGGGCTGGGCCGTGCCGCGCCGCCGCATCCGGATCGGCAAACGCAACCTGCTCTGGCTGGTACTGCGCCACGGGCTGATCGGTTGATCGACGCTTGAGTAAGCCATCACGTGTTGGCCGGGTCTACGTTATCGGCGCGGGGCTGGCGGGATTGTCGGCGGCGGTGCGGCTGGTCGAGGCGGGCCGCGCGGTCACGCTGATCGAGACGGCGCGGCAGGCGGGAGGGCGCTGCCGTTCGTACCACGACG
>JAYTHJ010000067.1:0-6251 GCA_043732725.1 Sphingomonadaceae bacterium
GACCGTCGGCGATCAGCCGCGGCATGATCACCCGGCCCGAGGCAAGGCGCGACGCCATCACCGCCAATTGCAGCGGGTTGAGCGCGAGATAGCCCTGCCCGATCGCGGTGTTGAGCGTCTCGCCGATGCCCCACGGCTTATGGTAGCGACGTTGCTTCCACGCGATGTCGGGAACCAGCCCCGCCGACTGGCCCGGCAGCGGCAGCTCGAACTTTTGCCCGAGACCGAACTTGCGCGCCGTCACCGCGATCGCCTCGATGCCGACTTGCCGCCCAAAGGTGTAAAAGAACACGTCGCAGCTCTTGGGGATTGCACTGTGCATGTCGACATGACCATGGCCGCGCCTCGACCAGCAATGCCAGATATTATTGCCGAGACGGTAGGTGCCGTTGCACGTGCAGGCCGCGGTCGGTGCGATCCCGGCTCCGAGCACACTCAACGCCGTCATCATCTTGAACGTCGACCCGGGCGGATAAAGCCCCTGCGCGCTCTTGTTGACCAACGGGTTATGGTCGTTGGTCTGCAGCGACTGCCACAGTTCCTGCGTGACGCGGGTCGAGAAGATATTCGGATCGAACGCCGGCATCGACACCATACACAGCACGTCGCCGGTGGTGCAGTCCATGACGACGACGCTGGCGCTGTTGTCGCCCAGCCGCCGCGCCGCATAGTCCTGCAGGGCGCGGTCGATCGTCAGCTTGAGCGTCTCGCCGGGCAGGTCGCTGCGCGTGTCGAGGTCGCGGATGATCCGCCCGCGCGCATTGACCTCGACGCGCTTGGCCCCCGCGGTACCGCGCAGCCGCGCGTCCTCGGTGCGCTCGATACCGTCCTTGCCGAGCTTGAAGCCGGGAAAGATCAACAGCGGGTCGCGGCTGCGCTGGAACTGCTCGGGAGTCGGCGAACCGACATAGCCGATCAGATGCGCGAACGCCTCGCCGCCGGGATAGACGCGGCTATAGCCGCGCAGCGGCTGCAGCCCGGGCAGCTCAGACAGATTGACATTGATTGCGGCAAACGTGTTCCAGTCGAGCCCGTGCGCGATCTCGACCGGCATATACTTCGGCTGGCGCACGGCGTCGCTGCGAATGCGCTGGAGGTCTTCGGCGCTCAACGGCAGCACGCGCTGCACTGCGGCCAGCGTCGCTTCGAGGTCGGCGGTGTTCTCGGGGATCAGTTCGAGGCGATAGTCAGGGCGGTTGAGCGCCATCGGCTTGCCGGCGCGGTCGACGATCCAGCCGCGCCGGGGCGGGATCATCCGCAACGAGACGCTGTTTGATTCAGCCGCCAGCCGGTACTTGTCGCCCTCGAACACCGACAGCCACGTCATCCGCGCCGCCAGTGTTACCCCGACCACGCCCATTGTGCCACCGAGCACGAACGCTCGCCGGCTGAACTGTTGATCGCGAGCCGCCTGGGTCCGCATCATCATGTGTCACCGGCGAACCGGCGCTGGATGCTGGCGCAGAACAGGATGATGGCGGGATAGGCGAGTACGGTCGTCGCGACCTGGATCAGCAGTGGCGCGAACGGCCCGTGGGTGCCGGTGAACGCCAGCAGCTGCCATTGCGCGAGCTCGAAGACCAGCACGACCACTGCGGCGACCATCCAGTCGAAGCCGTAGCTATGGTGCCCGTATCGCGCCTCGAATGTCCGCACGAAGATCGTCACCAGCGGCAGCAGCGTCGCGTTAATGCCGAGCGGCAGCCCGAGCAGCAGGTCTGCGGCGAGCCCGAGCAGGAACGCCACCCACGGCGGCATGAGCCCCGGCTGAAACGTTGCCCAGATGAACACGCCGAGCAGCGTCAGATGCGGCAGCAGCGGAAAACTCGCGAACACCGGCAACGTCATCAGCAGCGTCAGCAGCAACGTCGACAGCCCGGGCAGCGAGCGCTTGAGCAGCCCGGTCCAGATTTGCACGCGGTCGGCGGGGGACAGCAGACGGTAGGGGGCGGTCATCGTGGCGTCGCCGCTGCAGGCGGCTTGGGCCCGGCCTTTGCCGTGCGCTTGCCCGCCTCGCGCGGCACCGGCGTTGCCGCCGCTGTGGCAGCCGGATCGGCAAGCAACGGCACCGGCAGATACGGCGCATAGATCGCGACATGCGTCAGCGTTGCCGGATTGGCATAAGGTTCGGCGAGCGGCGGCTCGCGGCTGCCATCGACGATCACGGCGACCGGAATTTGCGGGGCAAAGATGCCGCCGGCGCCCGACGTCACCAGCCGGTCGCCGACTAGCAGTGGCGCTTCGGCCCCAAGCCGGTCGCGGACCTCGAGCAGCCGCCCGTTGGCGCCGACCGCCAGCGCCGGCTGGCCGGTGCGGACGATCAGCACTGGGACGCGGCTGTTTGGATCGGTCAGCAGCAGAATGCGCGCGGCATGGCTGCCGACTTCGACGATACGTCCGAGCAGGCCGCTGTCCCCGCGCACCGGCTGGCCTGCGAAGACCCCGTCATCGTGCCCGGCGGAAAGCATCGCCGTGCGCGCGTAGCTGCCGGTCGAGCTGCCTGCGATGCGCGCTACCGCGATCAATCGCTGCTGTGGTTCGACCACTTTTAGCAGCTTGCGCAGCGCGACATTCTCGGCTTGCAGCACATCCTTATGCTCAAGCTCCTGGCGCGCCGCCGCGAGTTCTGCCGTCAGAATCCGATTGTGCGGCACCGTGCCGACATAGTCGCCGATCGTGTCGCCGACGTCGCTGAGCCAATCGAACGGCGCGCGGATCACGCTCCACACCGGCGCGACGATATCGAGCGCGGCGCCGCGGGCGCGCCCGCCAAGCTCGGGATCAGCGCGCGACAGAAACAGCAGCACCAGCGCGATCGTGACAACGATGCCCGACACGACGGCGCTGATCAACGCGAGATTCTGGTCGCGCCGGCCTTGGCTTGCTCGCCGTGATGGCGGTGGCCAGTCCATCGCCACGGTCCCTCAGCCTCGCCGCGCTCAGGCGGTCGTCAACACGCCGCGGTACATCGGGTCCTCGAGCGCGCGTCCGGTTCCCAGCGCGACGCAGGTCAACGGATCGTCGGCGACGGTGACCGGCAGCCCGGTGGCCTCGCGCAGCACCTGGTCGAGTCCGCCGAGTAGCGCACCGCCGCCGGTCAGCACGATGCCCTGATCGACGATGTCGGCCGCGAGTTCGGGCTGGGTGTTCTCCAGCGCCAGCCGGACGCCTTCGACGATCGTCGAGACCGGCTCGGCGAGCGCGTCGGCGATCTGACCCTGATTGATGGTGATCTCCTTGGGGACACCGTTCATCAGATCGCGGCCCTTGATCTCCATCGTCCGCCCGATGCCGTCGGCGGGAGCCTTGGCAGTGCCGATCTCCTTCTTGATCCGCTCGGCGGTCATTTCGCCGATCAGCAGGTTATGATTGCGCCGCACATAGCTAACGATCGCCTCGTCCATCTTGTCGCCGCCGACGCGCACCGAGGTCGTGAACGCAAGGCCGCGCAGACTGAGTACCGCGACCTCGGTGGTGCCGCCGCCGATATCGACGACCATGCTGCCGATCGGCTCGGTGACCGGCATGCCAGCGCCGATTGCCGCCGCCATCGGCTCCTCGATCAGATACACTTGGCTCGCCCCGGCATTGTTTGCTGCGTCTCGGATGGCGCGACGCTCGACAGAAGTCGATCCCGACGGCACGCAGATGACGATCTCGGGGAAGCGCGGGAAGCGCGAGGTATGCACCTTGCGGATGAAATAGTTGATCATCTGCTCGGCAACATAGATGTCGGCGATGACGCCGTCGCGCAAGGGCCGGATGGCTTCGACGTTGCCCGGCGTCTTC
Organism: Sphingomonadaceae bacterium; assembly: GCA_043732725.1. Taxonomy (GTDB): domain Bacteria; phylum Pseudomonadota; class Alphaproteobacteria; order Sphingomonadales; family Sphingomonadaceae; genus Polymorphobacter_B. The sequence goes on from JAYTHJ010000067.1 coordinate 3,790, forward strand.
CCCATCATCATGCGCGCGTCATTGCCGACCGCCTTGACCGTCTTGCGCCCATTGATCGTCTCGATCGCGACCACCGACGGCTCGTTGAGGACGATCCCGCGGCCGCGGACATAGACCAGCGTGTTCGCGGTGCCGAGGTCGATCGCCATATCCTGGCTAAGGAAACTGAACATCCGGCTGAACAGCGACATGGGGTTCCGGTCTGAAGCGATGGGGGTATGCCGCAGGGTGTAGGCGGAGCAATGCCGCACTGGCAAGGCGCAACGCACGCGAAACGGCGAATCTTGCAAGGCCAGGGCCGGGTGACATTGGACTGACCACCTGCAATACCCGTACGAATGCCGATCCGTCGTTTGCCCGACCAGCTCATCAACCAGATCGCCGCCGGTGAGGTCGTCGAGCGGCCCGCCAGCGCGCTCAAGGAACTCGTCGAGAATGCGATGGATGCCGGGGCGACACGGATCGCGGTGAAGTTGCTAGGCGGCGGTATCGATCACCTAAGCGTCGTCGACAACGGCCACGGTATGGACGCCGCCGAAATACGACTGAGCGTCGAGCGTCACGCTACCTCGAAGCTCGAGAGCGGCGACTTATCGGCGATCGCGACGCTTGGCTTCCGAGGCGAGGCGCTGCCGTCGATCGCCAGCGTCGCGCGGCTGACGCTCGCCAGCCGCACACCGGGCGGCGCAGGGTGGCAGCTGGTGATCGAGCATGGGCGCGTCGTCGCCGATGGCCCCGCTGGGCTGCCGCCGGGGACGCGCGTGTCGGTCGACGGCCTGTTCGCGCAAGTGCCGGCGCGGCGCAAGTTCCTGAAGTCCGAACGGTCCGAACTCGCGGCATGTGTCGACGTGGTGCGGCGGCTGGCGATGGCGCGGCCGGACGTGGCGTTCGAGGTGCTACACGATGCCCGCCGGATGCTGAGCGCCGACGTCGGGCTCGATCCAGCTGGGGCGACGCTGCCCCGGCGCCTGGCGGCGCTGCTCGGCAGCGACTTCGGCGACAATTCGGTACCGATCGACTATAACCGCGAGGGCATCGGCCTCGGCGGACTAGCTGGGCTGCCGACCTATCACCGCGGTATCGCGGATTACCAATTCCTGTTCGTCAACCGCCGCCCGGTCCGAGACCGGCTGCTCGTCGGCGCGGTGCGCGGTGCATACCGGGACCTACTGGCTCGCGACCGCCATCCGGTGGTGGCGCTGTTTCTCGACTGCCCGGCGGACTTCGTCGACGTCAACGTCCATCCGGCGAAGGCCGAGGTGCGCTTCCGCGATGCCGCGCTGGTCCGCGGGCTGATCGTCAGCGGACTGCGGCGGGCGCTTGACGCCGCCGGCCATCGCGCCTCGACGACGGTTGCCGCGGGCGTTCTCACGGCGTTCACCGTCGAACCGCCGACGTTCTTCGCCGCAGCGGGTGGCGGCGATTTTGCAAATGGAGGTGAGCTCGCAGACATCGCGCCGCGCAAGGTCGCTGACGCTGCGACCGGCCGCTTCGCCGACGCCGCAGCGGTTTTTAAAGCGCCGCTGCACGCGCGCACCGAGCCGGCGGCACCCGCCAATGCTTTCCCGCTCGGCGTCGCGCGGGCGCAGGTCGCCGCGACCTATATCGTCGCCGAGACCGCCGACGGCCTCATCCTCGTCGACCAGCACGCCGCGCACGAACGCCTCGTCATGGAACGCATGAAGCGCGCGCTGGCCGGCGGTGCGGCTCCGGCGCAGGCGCTGCTGCTGCCGGTCGTCGTCGAGCTCGACGAGATCGCCGCCGACCGTGTTGCCGCCTGCGCGCCCGAGTTAGCCATGCTCGGCCTCGACCTCGAACGCTTCGGGCTAAAGGCGATCCTCGTCCGTGCTACCCCCGCGCTACTCGGCACCACCGATGCCGCCGCGCTCGTCCGCGACCTCGCCGACGACCTGTTCGCGTTCGACGCCGTGCTATCGCTAACCGAGCGCCTCGACGCCGTCGTCGGTACGATGGCCTGCCACGGCAGCGTCCGTGCCGGACGTGTGCTCTCGGTCGCCGAGATGAATGCACTCCTTCGCGAGATGGAAGTCACCCCGCACTCGGGCCAGTGCAACCATGGCCGCCCGACATGGGTGAAGCTGGCGAAGTCTGACTTGGAGCGGCTGTTCGGGCGACGGTGAAGCATGAAACTGCACATTTAGAGCCTGATCGCACCGCAACGACTAGAGCATCGAGCTTTTAATCTGCGACATAGCCGGCGGCTTTGAGATAATTGGCGCATTCCTGTGGGGAGTAGAGGTCGCAGATAGATCCGACGGCCTTCCATAGGGCGTCGATTGTTCTGGCCTTGGCCTTTCGCAGATGCGCCTTGAGCTTGGCGAAGGCCATTTCGATGGGATTGAGATCGGGACTGGAGGGCGGCAGGAAGAGGAACCAGGCGCCGCGGGCTTTCAGGATGGCGGCGGCCTTTGGGCTTTTGTGGCTGGAGAGATTGTCGAGGA
>JAYTHJ010000068.1:0-17944 GCA_043732725.1 Sphingomonadaceae bacterium
CATCGATCAGGCCGTCGGGTCCGTCGCGGTTGAACCGCAGCACCCAGTCCCGCACCGTTTGCAGGCCAACCCCACCGGTCCGCGTCGCGTCGCTCCGGCGGCCACCGTCATAACACACCGCCAACGTCAAAAGTCGGCGAACCTCGCCGGCCTCGCGTCGCGACTGTGCAAACCGCCGTAAATCCGTCGCTGTAAAGTCGCCCCGCAAACCTACCGCAGCAGCCATCACAACCGCCCTCAATAGGGAATGTTGAATTACATCATCAGTCTCTTGGGAATCGCCCGCGCGGGTCAGCCTTCGCGATTGTTGGTATAAGCCACAATCCACCACTTCCTCGACCCCGAGATGGATAAGCGTTTTCATACACTTAGCTAATTAGATTCATAGTGCTTGCTGACTGATTCGCAATCGAAAATGCCTGCTTTACCCGTGACGGCATCGCTGCATGCCGATAAGCAGCTGTATATCGGCGCAACCGCGTTGTTCGGCGTTGCCGCTCGCGCAATTTTGGGTGTGTCGAAAGAGTCACCAAAGGCGGGTGGGATAGGTCTTTACCCTTCACTCGGCGTCGTTCGCGCCAGTCACAAAGCGGGTTGAATACCGCCGCGTAATCCGCTCGACCGGCATCACTACGAAGACATCGACCGTGTTGAACTGGTGATCGACGAACGCGCCGTCGCCGATCATCGCGCCGACGCGGAGGTAACCTTTGATCAGCGCCGGGAGCGCCTTCGACGCGGCGCGCTGATCGTACGAGGCGTCGTTGATGCGGTCCATCGGTACATAATGCTCGGGCAGCGTGCGGGCGCGCAGCTCGGGCGGCGCAAGGTGGTGGTGGTAGAGATAGCTCAACTCGGCCGCATGCACCGCTGGCTCGCTACCGTGCAGCGAGGCGCAGCCGAACATATGGCCAATCGCGTGGGTCTGCAGGTACGCCGCGATACCGCGCCAGAGCAGCGTAATCGTTGTGTTGTTGCGGTATTCGGGCGCGACACAGCTCCGCCCAAGTTCAAGCAGCTGTCCGCCGGTGGCACTTTGCTCGATCAGCGGCGACAGGTCGTACTCGCCTGCCGAATAAAAGCCGCGGTTCATCTGCGCGACGACTTGCCGGAGCAACCGGTAGGTACCCACGACATGCGGCTTGCCGCCGGGTAGACCGTGATCGATCACCAGCAGGTGATCGCAGACCGCGTCGTAATCGTCGATGTCGCGGCGCTGCGACTGCATCAACGCCGTCGGCTCCGCACCCATTTCGTCGTAAAAGATCTGATAGCGCAGCGCCTGCGCCGCGGTGATCTCGGCCTCCGACGTCGCCAGCCGCACGTCGAGCTGGCCCGAACGGTGAATATAGGGTGCGTTGGCCAGCAGATTCGCTGCGACCGCGGTCGGATTGGTCAGACGGTAAGCCATGTCCCGTGTCTCCCCCTCGAACGATGCGGCTCCGGTAGACCCCAATTATGACAGTGTCATGTGTTGGTTCACAAGCCTTCACGCACCAGCGCGCGCCGTCGCCGGGCTGGATACAGCTGCAGCCGCGCGCGCGCGGCTGCCTATGATCCCGCGGCGCAAGAGCAGCAGCAGCAGCGCGATGCCGGGCAACACCATCGCGGCAGTGAAGGCGTAGAACACCGGCCAGCCGACCGCGTCGGCGATATAGCCCGACGGCGTCGTCAGGAACGTCCGCCCAACCGAGGCAAGGCTCGACAGCAGCGCGTATTGCGTCGCGGTATAGGCGAGGTTCGACAGCCCCGACAGATAGGTCGCGAAGATCGTCAGCCCGACGCCGCTCGAGAAGTTCTCCGCGCCGACCGCCAGCCCGAGGAGCGCCCGGCTGTGCGGCTGCGTCGCCAGCGCCGCAAAGCCAAGATTCGTCGCGCACATCAGCAGGCTGGTCGCGACCAGCGCGCGCGCCATGCCGAGCCGGGCAAGCAGCGGCGCGCCGCACGCGGTCCCGGCAATCAGCGCCCAGAAACCGACGAGCTTGTTCGCCGCGATGTAGTCAGTGTCCGAATAGCCGAGTTCGACGATCATCGGATTGAGCATGATCTGCCCCATCGCATCGCCGAGCTTGTAGACGACGATCCAGACGAGGATCAGTATCGCGCCGCGTCGCGACAGGAACTCGGCGAACGGCGCGATCACGGTGGTGCGAAACCAGTCGGCCCCGCGCCGCTGCGCCGAGGCTGCGCGGCTCGCCGCCTCATGCAGCCCCGGCCCCGACAACAGCGCCGCAACCGCACCCGGTAGCACGCATAGCGCGGTAAACGCATACGCCACCGGCCAGCCGAGCCCCGCGCCCTGCCCCGATGCCAGCCACACCGTCCCCGCGCCCGCGATCAGGTTTCCGGTGCGGTAGCCGAACTGGTTCATCGCGGTCCCATGCGCGAGTTCGGCCTCGGGCAGCAGCTCGATCCGGTACGCGTCGATGACGATATCCTGCGTCGCCGACAGGAATGCGACAACGATCGCCGCCACCGCAAAGCGCGCCAGATGCGTTACCGGATCGCTGAAGCCGAGCGCGACCACCGCCACTGCGAGCAGCGCCTGAACGACGAACAGCCACGCCCGCCGCTGGCCCACCACCGCCGCCAAGCCGGGCAGCCGGAGGCGATCGATCAGCGGCGCCCACAGGAACTTCAGCGTGTACGGCGTCGTCAGCCCGACCGCGAAGCCGATGGTCTTCTTGTCGATTCCAACCCGGCTGAGCCAGAACGTCATTGTCGCCAGCAGTAGCGTCAGCGGGAACCCGCTCGAAATACCGAGCGCGAAGGCGGCAAGCGGACGCGGGCGGAAATACGGGCGGATCACGCCGAAGCTGGTCATCGCGCACTTTAGCGCGCCCGGCGGCGCTGTCACGGACCGATCGAACCGGCGCGTTCGAGCAAATACTTGCGTTACACCGCCGAACTGATCGCGCTCCAAGTGGGGCAAATGGGGACATCGACATGGATGCAGTGACAGCTGGGGTCGGCGGCGTCGCGCGACCGGTCAGCTTCAGCCGGCGGCTTGGCAGCTACGCGGGACTGGCGGCGGGCAATCTCGCACTGACCGTCGTGACTCATGGCAACTGACCGCTTCTGAGCGAAGACACGCGTACGGCGCTTCTTGTGCAAACGACATTCCACGGCGAGCCGCTCGAATATCGCGACCGGGGCATCGAGAAGCTACTCGGCGCGCTGGTCGTCTTTGCGGTGCTGGCGGTTCCGTTGTTCGGCCGTAGTATTACCAGCGCCTTGCTTAGCGCGGCGGATCACAGGGAATGGGTACCGCTACTGATCCTCATTCTCGAACTTGGACTGTTATCGCTGTTCGGCGTCGGGCTGTACCGCTCGCAGCGCTATATACTGAGCCGCACCGCGTGGCCCGGCATTCGCGGCGGCATGCGTCACGGCGGCTGGCGCTACGGACTGAGCTATCTCGAGCTGGTGCTGCTAAGCGTGGTGACGCTTGGTTTTATTCCGCCATTCGTCTCGACGCGGTTGTGGAATTTGCGGATGAGCGACGCAATGTTCGGCCCGGCGTTGTTCAGCGCGGCGGCGCAATGGCGGCCGCTGTACGGGCGGTTTCTCTTCGCCATCATCGGCACGCTGCTGGTCTTTGGCCTTGCGATGGTGTTGGCATTTTCGCAGTTCGGCGATCAGCTCAGCCATTTCAAACCCGGCGCGCCGCCGCCGGCCGACCCAAAGCGTTGGTGACGGTCGCCCTCAAAGCCTACGGCAACGTCATCGTCGCGGTGCTGACGACCGGCTGGCTGATGGTCAGCTATCACACAGCGCTGATGCGCGAGCGGTACGGCAGCTTGCGGCTCGAGACACTCGGCTGCCGCTTCGACGCGACGACGACCGACCTGCTGAAATTCTATCGTGGCAATCTGGCGCTGGTCGCCCTGACTCTCAGCTTCGGCTATTTGTTGCTGCCGTTCCGCGTCTGGCAGTTCTACACCCGGCACCCTGCCACTATCGGCGGGCTCGACACCGACGGCCTCGGGCAGACGACGCTGATCGCTCCCGGTCAGGGCGACGGCATCGCCGATGCCTTTGACGTCGGCGCTTTCTGAACGACGTCACGATCGCCACTGCCCGGCGCGGCACGGTTTGCGATGGGCTAAGTACGCGCGCCCGACCCGTTATGCTCCTTCTGAGCGGCGACGGCGTGCGGCTAGTCGATAGCGCCGGGGTCGTGACGCTGGTGGTGCGAGCGGTGCTGCGCCGCGGCGATCGGCTCGCCGGGCACGCGGCGCTACACCGCACCGACCTGCCGGACTGGCGGCTTGTGCCCGAGCAGCCAATCTCTGGCGCGTGGCTGCGAAACCTGCCCGACGTCGGGGCGCTGTCGGCGCGCGTCCGGCACTGGTCTACGTGGGCAGCGCTGGCCAGCATCGCCGTGCTGGCCGGCCTGTGGGGCTTCGGCGGCACGCTGCTCGCCGTCGCCGCGCCGTTGCTGTCGCATCGCATGGTGGTCCGATTAGGCGACAGCATGGTCCGCGAACTGGGCGGCAACAGCTGCACGGCCCCCGCCGGCACTGCCGCGCTTGGCCGGCTTAGCGCAGCTGATCCCGGCCAACGGCTTCGTCGAACCCGTCGAGGTAATCGTGCTCGACATCCCCGCGGTCAATGCGTTCGCGGGTCCTGGCGGGCGCGTCGTGCTATTCCGTGGGCTGATCGACAAGGCGCAGCGCCCCGACGAAGTCGCGGGCGTTCTGACGCACCAGTTCACCCACGTTGCGCTCCGCCACCCGGCACAGGCGCTGCTGCGCCGCGCCGGAGTATCGCTGCTAGTCACGGCGATCGGCGGCGATGTGGGCGGTTTCGCCGATCTTGCAACGCTGCGGCACCGCTCGCGCCGTGCCGAAGCAGCCGCAGACGCCGGTGCCGTCGTGCAACTCCGCACCGCGCATATCTCGCCCGCTGGACTCGCGGCGTTCTTGATCCGCGTGCACGACGAATCTGCCGCTAAGCGTCGTTCGGGTCAGGTTGTCGCCAGCCACGACGTCCACTATGCTCATGTGTATGGATCTGCACGTCCCTTACCGCCGCCCGACGCCTGGCCAGCTTGCGCTGGCACAAGCTATCGCGGTGCCGCGCGAAGCGCCCGATGCAGTCACCGCCACCTTGCCCGCCAGCCATTATACCGACCTGACGCGCTATACCGCCGAGCGCGCGATGTTCGAGACAATGCCTGTGCCGCTCGCGCCGTCGGCACTGCTTCCCAATCGCAACATGAGCGTCACCCACGACGGCTTCGACGTGCCGGTGTTGCTGACGCGCGACGGCGGCGGCGCGGTGCGGGCTTTTCTCAACGTCTGCCGCCACCGTGGCACGCGGTTGGTCGAGGCGAGCGAGCCGACTTCGGTACCACGGCTGGTGTGCCCGTATCACGCGTGGAGCTATGCGCTCGACGGGCAGCTGATCGGGGTACCGCGTCCCGAAATCTTCCCCGGACTCGACAAGGCCGGGTACGGGCTGGTCGAGCTATCGTCGTGCGAGGCGGGCGGGCTGATTTGGGTCGGGCTGAAGCCGGGCCGCAGCTATGACTTCAACTTCGCCAACGGGCCGCTCGCTGCCGATTTCGACGCGCTCGGGCTTGGCGAACAGCATCTCTATGCACGCGCCACGCACATCGTCGCGGCGAACTGGAAGCTTATCATGGACGCGTTCCTCGAAAGCTACCACGTCGTCCGGCTGCACGCCGCCACCATCGGGCCATTCTTCAAGGACGGCATCACCACCGGCGACTCCATTGGCCCGCACGGCCGTTCGGCGGTCGGGCGCGCGGCGGGGCTCGAGGCGGTCGACTGGGACGACTGGGCCGCAGTGCGTCGCACGGTGACCTTCGCCTATCAGCTGCTTCCCGGCACGATCGTCATCGCCTCGCCCGATTACATCAACATCATGACGCTGATGCCGCAAGCCGTCGATTGCACGCTGGTCGAAGACTTCATGCTGATCCCCGAAGCGCCGCGCACCCCCAAGGCCGAGGCGCATTGGGCGAAAAGCTGGGCGCTGCTCGATCAGGCGGTGTTTGCCGGCGAGGATTTCCGGGCCGCTGAACTCGGCCAGCAAGGGCTCGGCGCGGGCGCGATCGACCACATTCTGCTCGGCGGGCTTGAACAGGGCATCACGCGCTTTCACCAGACGATCGACGGGCTGCTGGCTGTCTAGCTTTCCAGACCTCTCCCGTGCTGACGGAAGCAGCTCGGGTGGGGGCTTGCTAGCTTCTACTTCAGGCCGGTAACAAGACAGGCCCTTATCCCGGCCCATTCCCGTCAGGACAGGAGAGGGAGCAGTAGCGGGGAGTAAGAAATAGCAGCAGGAACAGCGGCACGTATGGGCAAGCGCCTGACCAAGTATATCCTGATCGCGCTGGTCCTTGGCCTCGTTACCGGCTGGGCAATCAACCGGTTCGCCGCGAACCCGACGCAGGCGAAGGACATCGCAGGATATCTCGGCATCGTCACCGAAGTGTTCCTGCGGCTGATCAAGATGATAATCGCGCCGCTGGTGCTCGCCACCCTGATCACCGGCATCGCGCACATGGGCGCGGGTGCCTCTATCGGTCGGATGTTCGGCCGCACGCTCGGCTGGTTCCTCGCCGCGTCGCTGATCTCGCTCGCGCTGGGACTGGTGCTGGTCAACCTGCTTGCGCCGGGCGAGGATGTCGGGCTGGCGCTACCGGCGCTCGACGCGGCCTCGGGCGTTGCCAAGTCGGCGTTCAACCTCAAGGACTTCGTCGCGCATCTGGTGCCGAAGTCGATCTTCGACGCGATGGCGCAGAACGAGGTCTTGCAGATCGTCGTGTTTGCGGTATTCGCCGGGATCGGGCTCATCGCCATCGGCGAGGCGGGCGCGCCGATCGTCCGCGGGCTCGACGCGCTCGCCGCCCTGATGCTGCGGATCACCGGGTACGTCATGTACGCCGCGCCGCCCGCAGTGTTCGCCGCGGTCGCAGGCGCGATCGCCACAGAGGGGCTGGCGATCCTCGTCACCTACGGGAAATTCATGGGCGGCTTCTATCTCGCGTTGCTGATACTGTGGATGCTGCTGCTCGGCGCCGGGGCGGCGGTGATCGGGGTTCCGCGCATCCGGCGGCTGGTCGTCGAAATCCGCGAACCGTTCCTATTGACCTTCGCCACCGCCAGTTCGGAGGCGGCGTATCCCAAGATGCTCGAGGCACTCGAGCGTTTCGGCATCGCGCCGCGGATTGCCAGCTTCGTGCTACCGCTCGGCTATTCATTCAACCTCGACGGCTCGATGATGTATTGCTCGTTCGCGACGCTGTTCATCGCGCAGGCGTACGGCATTCATCTCAGCGCCGGGCAGCAGATCACCATGCTGCTCATGCTGCTGGTGACGTCGAAGGGCATCGCCGGAGTGCCGCGCGCGTCGCTGGTGGTGATCGCCGCGACGCTGCCGTTCTTCAACATTCCCGAGGGTGGGCTATTGCTGATCCTTGCCGTCGACCACTTTCTCGACATGGGACGCAGCGCGACCAATGTTGTGGGCAACGCGGTCGCTGCCGCGGTCATCTCGAAATGGGAAGGCGCGCTCGGCGACGAGCCTAATCTTACCGGCGGGGTTAGCGGAGCCGCCGCTCCAGCTCGGTAATCGCGGCGCTGGTCAGCCGTGCCTGCTCTGCGGGATCGGAGCCCTCGTCAATCAAGCGGCGAGCGGCGGCTGACGCGATGTCGACTGCATGCGCACGAACTTCGGCCTCGGCAGCGCGCGTCGCGGCGGAAATCTTGGTCTCGGCCACACGGGTGCGGCGGACGATGCTCGCCTTGGCCTGCGTATGCGCGTCGGCGACGATATTGGCAGCTTCGGCTCGCGCACCCGCCAGAATAGCCTCGGCGTCCTGCGCGGCGGTTGCGGCTTTCGCCTGATAGCCCGCCAGCAGCGCCTCGGCATCGGCGCGCAGCCGCTTGGCCTCATCGAGCTCGCCGCGGATTTTGAGCGTCCGCGCGTCAAGCGCCGCGGCGATCATCCGCGGCACTCTCAAATAGAGCAGCACCGCGATGAAGATCAGGAAGGACAGCGCGACGAAGCTCTCGCCGTCGATGCCGAGCCAGCTTTCAGGCGCATGCTTGCGCGGCGGCGTGGCGGTCGTAGAGCGCGTCACAGTCTGGGCTTCTGCGAGCCCTGCTGCTGTCATTGCGATCATGCGGCCACCGCGGCGACAGCCGACGCGATCTGCGCCGGAGCCGGGCGGCGGCCGGTCAGCCGCTCGACGATATCGCCGGTGGCTTCCTCCGCTACCGGGCGCAGATTGGCCAATGCCTCAGAGCGCGCCGCCGCGATCTCAGCGTCCGACTTCGCCGCACTGGCAGTCAATTCGCTGTCGATCACCTTAAGCTGCGCCGCTGTCTCGGCCGAAGCCGCGGTCTTGGCATCGCCCGCCAACTTGATCGCGTGTGCGCGCGCCGTTGCAAGTGTCGCCTCGTAGCCTGCGATTACGGTCGCCGCTTGCTCCTTCGCGGTCTCCGCTCGGCCGAGATCGCCGCCGATAACCCCGGCGCGATTGGTCTCGACCGCCGCGACCTTCGGCAACGCCGCGCGCACGACGAGGAACAGCATCGTAAAGATGACGATCAGCCACGCGATCTGCGGCACGAATACATGCGGGTCGAATTGCGGCATCGGATGCTCCGTTCAGGCAGCCGGGCTCAGACGACGAACAGCAGAATCAGCGCGACGAGGAACGAGAAGATGCCGAGCGCTTCGGTCACCGCGAAGCCGAACAGCAAATTCGGGCGCTGCGAGCTCGCCGCCGCCGGGTTTCGCAGTGCGCCCTGAAGGAACATGCCGAAGATAATGCCGACGCCGAGAGCGGCGAGGCCCATGCCGAACGTGGCGATGCCCGCGCCGATCAGCTTGGCTGCGTTTGCGTCCATAAAAAATCCCTTTGATTAGTGCGGCAGGTTGATCGAGTCGTTGAGATAAACACAGGTCAGCAACGCGAAGACATAGGCCTGCACCACCGAGACCAGCAGTTCGAGCGCGAACAGCGCGACATTCATGAATAAGGGCAGGATACCGAGCAAGGTAAAAAATCCGCCGGTCACACCGAGGCCGATAATAAAGCCTGCGAACACCTGCAAAAGAATGTGCCCTGCGGTCATATTAGCGAACAGGCGCACCGCCAGCGTCAGAGGCCGCGCTAGATACGAGATAAACTCGATCAGTACGATCAACGGCAGCAGCACGACCGGCGTCTGCGGCGGTACGAATAGTGTCAAGAACTTCAGCCCGTGCTTGGCAAAGCCGATCAGTAGGCACAGCGCAAAGATGAACAGCGAAAACGCCGCGGTCACCGCGAGGTGGCTGGTAACGGTGAACGCGAACGGCAGCAGGCCGAGCAGGTTGGCGAACAGGATGAAGATGAACAGCGCGAAGATAAACGGCACGTAAGCCAGCCCGTTGGGGCCGATATTTTCCTGCACCATGCCGGTAACGAACTCATGCAGCGTCTCGACCGCGCCCTGCCAGCGTCCCGGGATCAGAGCCGCGCGGCGCATCCCGAACGTCAAAAATATCCACACCAGCCCGAGCGTGATGACCATGAACAGCGAAGCGTTGGTGAACGACAGATCGTAGCCGCCGGCTCTGAACGGCACCATCGGATGGACACTGAACTGTTCGAGTGGACCTGCAGCCACGATCAATCTTCCTCTTCGCGCACCGACGGCGGTACCGGCTGCGCGTTCACCTTCTTCTGCTCGGCGTTGACGACGCGAAGCAGGTTCATGAACCCTGCTGCCAGCCCGAGCAGCAGGAACAGCAGCGCCAGCCACGGCTTGGTCCCGAACCAGCGGTCGAGTTGCCAGCCGATGAACCCACCGATAACAACGCCCGCTACAATCTCGACCGCATAGCGCGAGCCCGACGCGAGCGCCGACCCCGCAACTTTCATCGGAGCCTGATGCTCTCGCGCCGCCACCAGGCGAGCCTCGATCGCGTCGAGTTCGTCGGACGGGCGTTCAGACAAGCGCAAACCTTCGGATAGCAGCAGCAGCGGTGCCCAACGACGCCCCAGGCCTCGGCCAGCCAAGGGCCGGTCGAAGCACGTTGCCCTTAAGGGCGCGGGGGCCAGGATGTCAACCGCCGCGCGTGGACGTTGCCGTGCCTGACGGGCGCGCAAAGCATTCGTTACGACAGAGTACAAAAGTAGTGCGGCCCCGGGCCGCCGTGCGCTACGGACAGCGCAGTTCTCTTAAAAGGCGCATCCATGTCCAATCCGCTGTTCCGGCCGTTCGATCTTGGCGGGCTGCATTTGCCCAACCGTATCGTCATGGCCCCGATGACACGCTCGTTTTCGCCCGGCGGCGTGCCCGGCGACGACGTTGCCGCTTACTACCGCCGCCGGGCCGAGGGCGAGGTCGGGCTAATCGTCACCGAAGGTACCGTCGTCGACCGCCGCGGCGCGTCGAACGACCCGCGCGTGCCACACTTCTACGGCGACGACGCGCTCGCCGGCTGGGGCAATGTCGTCGACACCGTCCACGCCGCGCACGGCCGGATCGCGCCGCAGCTCTGGCACGTCGGCAGCATGAAGAACCCGATGCTGCCCGATCACCCGCATGCCGCCGAAGGACCTTCGGGGCTGCTCCGTCCCGGCAAAGCCTACGGTGAGGCGATGAGCGATGCCGATATCGCCGATACCATCGCGGCGTTCGCGCGCGCCGCCGGCGATGCCGCGCGGCTCGGCTTCGACGCGGTCGAGCTCCACGGCGCGCACGGCTATCTGATCGACCAGTTTTTCTGGGACGGTACCAACGCCCGCGACGATGCTTGGAACGGCGGCACGCTGCCTGAACGTGCGCGCTTTGCCGCCGAGATCTTGCGCGCCGTGCGCACCGCCGTCGGCCCCGACTTCCCAGTGATCATCCGGCTGTCGCAGTGGAAGCAGCAGGACTTCACTGTCCAGCTCGCCCCGACGCCCGCGGCGCTCGAAGCGTGGCTGACGCCGCTCGCCGATGCCGGCGCCGACGTCTTCCACTGCTCACAGCGGCGGTTCTGGGAGCCTGAGTTTGCCGATGTCGGCGAGGACTCGGACCTCAATTTCGCGGGCTGGGCCAAGAAACTGACCGGCAAGCCGACGATCACCGTCGGCTCGGTCGGCCTCAGCGGCGAGTTCATCGCGGGCTTCGGCGGCGAGGGCTCGCAGCCCGCCTCGCTCGACAAACTGCTCGAGCGGCTGGCGCGCGACGAGTTCGATCTGGTTGCCGTCGGCCGCGCGCTGATCGTCGACCCCGACTGGGTCGAGAAGGTCAAGGCCGAGCGCTTTGACGAGCTGCGCGATTTCGACCGCAGCGCGCTGGCGACGCTGGTCTGACCTGAATTCAATGAGCCGGTTTCAGGCCAGCCCGCCCCTGCTCGACTGCCCCCACGTCTGTCGGCCGGTCAGGAAATACAGCCATCCCCATGCCGCCCCGGCGTGGCGGATCAGCTGGAAGCTGAACGGTTCGAGCAACGAGGCGACGATCGCTGGACCTGCGCCCATCGCCGCGCCGCCCGCCCAGCGGCGGTAGAGCCCGAGCGACCACAGATGGAAGGCGAGATCGATGACGATCTTGCCGCCGATCACCAGCGCCACCGGCAGCAGCACGTGGACGCGCCCAGTAACGAGGTAGAATACCAGCAACGCAAACGCCGTTAACCCGAAGATCGGCTGCAGCGTGTCGATCGCCTTGACTGGCAGCATCCAGCGCCCGAGCGAACCGTAGCGGCGGTTACCGACCATGTCGCGATACCAGTATTGCGTCTGCAGAAACCCGCCGAACCAACGGCGGCGCTGGCGCAGGAACGCCGGCAACGTCGCAGGAGCCGCGGTGCGCGCGCGCGCGCCGCCGATGACCGCAGTGTGCCAGTCGAGCCGATGCAGCGCGCCGTAGCGGCTGAGGCGGTGGATCAGCTCGTAATCCTCGACGAGACAATCGGTGTCGAAGCCGCCGACGGTGATCACCGCCTGCCGCCGAAAACCGGCGAAGGCGCCCGAGATCAACAACAGCGCGTCGACCCGCATCCACGCGTAGCGCGACAGGAAATTGCGGACATACTCATAACGCTGGAACCACTCGAACAGACGTCCCGATAGCGAGCGGTCGCACACCGGGGTCAACACACCGGTCGCCGCGACGAGCCCGGGCTGCCTGGCAAACGCCCCGCGCATCGCGGCGATCGCGGCGGGTTCGAGCAGCGTATCGGCATCGACGGTCAACACCATATCGGTATTGAGCAGTTCGATCGCGACATTGAGCGCGCGCGCCTTGCCGCCATGCGGCAGCCGCAGCCAGCACAAGCCCGGATGACTCGGGCTCGGCCCGCTGAGCTGCCCAAGCGGCGGCTGGCTCAGCCCGAACGTGCCAGTCAGCAGTTCCGCGGTCCCGTCGATCGAGCCGTCGTCGGCGATGACAATGACGTCTGGCACATCGGTCTGGGCATAGAGCGCCGCCAGCGTCACTGGGAGCACCGCGGCTTCGTTGTGCGCCGCGACAATCACGCCGACGCGGTCCGTCCCGCTCACGGGCGGACTTAATGGGAGCGGCGCGATGATCGTGTGCAAGCCGCGTGTCTGGACGAAGGTGAAGATCAGCAACAGCGTGTCGTAGGTGATATAGACCAGCCCGGTGCTCCACGCCAACACGCCGGTGAAGGCGAAAGCCCCGGCGAGCAGCACGAGCCACAGCGCCAACACGCCGCCGTGAATCAGCAGGCTCGCGACCGGCGTCGGCGGCGGCGAGCGGCGCGGCGAGTTGGCGAGTAAAGCAGCGGCCAGCGACTGGTTCTGCCTCGACTGGCTGGACCTTGGGTAAATGGGGCCCGGCTGCATCGGGAGCACGCTCTCCCGTCCAACGCTAGTCTCACTGCGACCGGCCTGAATGCCGCCGGCGGACGCGGGCTCATCGCGCAGTGCATCGGAGAGCGTCTGATTGGCGACGGACGGCGTCAACGGCATTCCTCGATTACGGGCTAGTTCCGGGTAGCGTCAGTTTTCAACAGCGGCGGGATGCCCTATACCGGTCGGTAGCAGGCTTGTGCCATTTAAGCGCAACGTGCGGCAACAACACCGGCCGGTCTGTGACCAATCTGGCCTGAACCTGAGGTGAGGACCACGATGCCGTCTGCCACGACCACCCACGCCGCGACGCCGACGCCACCAGCCGCGGAGCCACGCTATACGACGACGGCGATCTGGCTGCACTGGACGATCGCGCTGCTGCTCGCCGCCAACATCGCGCTGGCGCTCACCGCAGACTGGTTCCCCGAGAGCATGGTGCGGACGGTGATCGACACACACAAGTCGATCGGCATTACAGTGCTCGGGTTGGTGTTGTTGCGCATCGTCTGGCGCTGGCGGCATACCCCGCCCGTGCTGCCCAAGACCTATGCGACGTGGGAGAGAACAATGTCGCATGCCGCGCATCTGACGCTGTATGCGCTGATCCTCGCGCTGCCACTCTCGGGTTGGATGCATGATTCGGCTTGGAGTGATGCCGCGACGCACCCGATGACGCTGTTTGGACTCTTGCCGTGGCCGCGCCTCGGCTTCCTGATGAACCTGCCGCCGGCAGCGAAGGAGGTCTGGCACAGCCGCCTGTATACGCTGCATGCGGTGCTGGCCTATGTGCTCTACGGCCTATTCGCGTTGCACGTCGCGGGCGCGCTCAAGCACCAGTGGTTCGACGGCGAACGCGAACTGCAGCGGATGTGGCCGAAATAGCGCGCCAGGCCACGTTCCGGCTGCGGAGCGCGATGACCAGCCCGAGCATCGCGAGCGCCGCACCGGCCGCGGCAAGTGCGGTCCAGCGGTAATGCTCGAAAATCATCGACAGCGACAGCGCAACGATCGGCGTGACGACGCTGGTGTAGGCAGCGCGCGCCGGACCGATGCCGCGGATCAGGCTGTAGTAAAGGCTGAACGCGACCGCGGTAGCGACGACCGCGAGATAGACCAGCCCGGCGACGTAGCGCCAATGCCAGTCGAACACCGGCGGACCGCTCGTACTCCACGCTAGCGCGGTGTCGAGCAGCGCTCCGTAAACGATCGCCCACGCCAGCGCTGGCCCGATCGGCAGGCTGTGGCCGAGCTTCGTCGCCTGCAAGACATTCGCGCCCGATGCGCAGACGACGCCCAGCCCGACCAGCGCCAGCCCGAGGACGACGTGGTTGCCCGCAGCGGGGCCGGCGAGATCGGTTCCGAACATCATCAGCACACCAGCGATGCCAAGCACGCCGCCGAGCACGAAGCGTGGCGTCACGCGCGCCTTCAGGAAGAGCCGCGCCAGCAACGCATTCGAGACGACCAGCAGCGCAAACACCACCGCGACCAGCCCCGACGTCAGATATTGCTCCGACCGGTAAACGAAGTTGAAGTTACCGACGAACTGCAATACGCCGACCGCCAGCGCGAAGCCGTGCCCAGCGGCGCTCAGGCGCAGCGATTTGCCGGTAGCGATGCACACAACCAACATCACGACACCGGCGAGTAGGAAGCGGTAAGCCACCGACCATGACGGCGGCACAGTCCCAAGCTGCATCGTGATGACCAGCCACGTTGATCCCCAGATCAGCGATACCGCTGCGAACTGGAAGGCGATGCGGTGGGTCATCAGCCCAGATGTTGCGGGCAAACTCGCCCCTACGCTGGTAGCCCCAGCGCTGACACCAGCGTCGGCGACCGTGTTAAACGCGGTCACTCGGCGGCTATTTTGGCCGGGAATGTAGCCGACTTCGCGCCAGCAATAGGCCGTCTGTCCAGCGCCGCAGCGAGCGCCGCAACGTGCGCGTCGGGCGTATCCCAAGCGACGACGAAACGCGCGTCGCCCGATCCTGCCGCGCCCCAGTCGTAGAAGGAGAAACCGGCGTCGCGCAACGTCGCTGCGGCAGCGCTGCCCCCGAGCCGCACGAAGACTTCGTTGCCATCGACCGGGTGAAGTAGCCGATCGCTAACGGCCGAAGCCAGCTTCGCCGCCCCGGCGTTGGCGCGCGCGGCGTTGCGCCGCCACGCGCCGGTCTCGACATAGGCGAGTAACTGCGCGGCGTTGAAGCGGCCCTTGCTCGGCATCTGCCCGGCGCGTTTGCGACGGAAGCGGAGCTCAGCGACGAGTTCGGGGGCGAACACCACCAGCGCCTCCGCCGACAACCCGCCGTTCTTGATCACGCCCATACTAAGCACGTCGACCCCGGCGCGCCAGCTGATGTCGCCCGGATGACAGCCGAGCGCCGACAGCGCATTGGCGAAACGCGCGCCGTCGAGCTGGACCTGCCAGCCGCGCGCGCGCGCATAATCGCCAAGCGCTAGCAGTTCGTCGGGCGAGTAGACGGTGCCGCACTCGGTCGCCTGCGTCAGCGACAGTGCGCGAATTTGCACCTGATGGACGTCGCCGCGATGCGCCGCGAGGCCGGCGGTGATGCCGTCGGGGGTGAGCTTGCCGTGCGCGCCGTCAACCAGCAGGATCTTCGCCCCACCGGTGAAGAACTCGGGCGCGCCGCACTCGTCGACGTGGATATGTGCTTCGGCATGCGCCACCACCGCGCCATATGGCGGCACCATGGCCGCTAGGCCGAGTGCATTCGCCGCCGATCCTGTCGACACCGGCAGCACCGTGCAAGCGTGGCCGAAGAACTCGCCATAGACTGAATCGAGCCGCGCCGACCACGGGTCGCCGTCATAGGCGATAGTCGTTGGCTGGTTCGCCGCGACCAGCGCATCGATGACTTCGGGGCACGCAGCGGCGGCGTTATCGGACTGAAAGTTCATACCCGTCCGGCTAGGCACTCAAGTGGCGGCGGTCAATCACCGGCGGGGTATGTTGCCGGCCAACCGGCCGCGATAGCGGGTTGAGTTTGGACCAAGCCGCCTAATTCGCTGCTCCCCTCCCTGCTTCGGGGAGAGCCGGGGTGGGTGTTTGCGAGGCACAAGCACTGCACTTAAGAAGTGCCACCCCGGCCCCTCCTGTGAAGGCGGGAGCGGAGCGGCAACTCCAAGACCGGGGCAGCAGTAGCCTTTGAATCCGAAAGTCAGCGTTCCCCGGACGCCGTTATCGCGGGTGCGGCTGCCGTTGACGCCGCTATAGGCGGCCGTGAACGTCGCGGTCGGCGCAAGGCGGAACTCGCCGCTGACGTCGGCGGCGAGCGCCCAGCGGTCCACCAGCACTGCGCTGATCGACGCCGGGCTGTTGGTCCCCGCCAGCGCCAGCAACGCGGCGGGCGAGCGGTCGCGGACAGTGTGCTGCGCGCCCGCCGAAGCCTTCAGCGTAAAGCCGGTCAGCGCCAGCGCGCCGCGGAGGTCCGCCGTCGTCACGTCGGTCGTGTAGGCTCCTCGGTGCGACGTCAGCGCCGCGACGCCGCCGGTCTCGGTAAACGCCGCTGTGTCGAGCGCCACCCACGCAAAGCGCACGAACGGCTCGACCCGCTTCGTTGCTCCCGCCGCGAGGTCGTACGAGACGTCGGCGCACGCCTGATAGGTGTTGCCGTCCGAGCGCGACGCCAAGGTCTCTGGCCGAGCCCCGGCACGGTGATCGTCCGGCTGCTGCGCGCCTTGATCCCGGCGACGCTGGCGCCCACTGCGGCGGCGAAGCCTTGATCCCGGCGATAACCGGCGTAGATGCCGCCGTCGGTGCTATCGACCTTCGACGGGCCTTGCGCGTAATGATCGAGTGTCGTCGTCGTGTATTCGAACAGCGCGCCGATCTTGCCGCCGCCGAAGCTCATGTCGATGCCGACGATCGCGCCGCCGGTGCTGGTGTTGAAGCTGCTGCCGTTGCCGTCGGAGCGGTTCGTGCCCACGACACGACGCCGCGCGCCCACAGCGTCGTGCCGCGCCCGTCGGTTTCGGTCGTCGCGGCGCTGTTGTCCTTACCTGGCGTGGCGGCGAGCCCGCCACTGAGCCGGTCGAGCGCCGCATCGCGGACATGGTGGGTGTCGTCCATCGCGACGCGCCGCTCGGCGCTATGAACCTCGCCCGACAGCTGGTTGAGCGCGCCGGGGAGGTTCAGCCCCGGCGCGAACAGCGCCACGAAGCGTGACGGGTTGAACCCTGCCGCGGTCGCCGCGTCATAGGCATTCGCGATTTGGTGCTGCTTCGGCGTCAGCAAGCTGCCGCCGACCTGCGCGACCAGCGACCTCGCCTACAGTCCGAGCAGGTCGTTCGTGGTGGTTTAGGTGATGGCCGGCATGAACGCGGCACCGCGCCGAAGGTGCCGGAGTGCCCGCCCGCCGCCATTATCAAGGTGTAGGTGGTGACCGGAGCAAGCGGCCCGGTAACCTGGTTGATCACCAGCGTCCCGGCATGCGTCGCGGTGCCGCCGATCGTCTGGCCGTCGGCGGTCTTCGCGCCGACGTTGACGGCAAACGTAGACCCCGTCTGGAAGATCGCGTTGCCGGTCACCGGCAGGGTACCCATCGTCGTCCCCAGCCCCGGCGCTACGGTGCTGCCGCAGATGGCGACGAGCCCGGCGACGTTGCCGGTACCGCGCAGCGAAGACGTGCTGGCGAGCGTCACGGTCGAAGCGGTCAGGCTGCCGGTGATCCGCAGTTGACCGCTGGCGAGGCTGATCGTTCCGGCCTAGACGTCGACGCCGCCGAGGTTGAGGCTGCCGCTGCCGCTCTGGAGTAGCGCGCCGGGGCCGGTGATCGGACCGCTCAGCGTTATATCGAAGGTGTTGGTGTTATGCGTGCCGACGAGCGCGGTGGTCACCGCATTCATCAGCGTCAAGCCGCTTTCGCCGGCCGCGAGCATCGTGCTCCGGCGAACGCGACTGTGCCGCTGCCGGCGGCAGTGCTGCATCCAACAGTGACGGTGCCGGTTTTGATGCCAAGCCAAGCAAAGCTGTTGTTGCCTTAAAAACCAGAATTCCGCTGCCGACCTTGGCAATCGAGCCGGGACCGCTGATCGCGCCGTTAAGGATGAACGACCCCGTGCCGTTATTGAGCGTCTCCGCGCACC
>JAYTHJ010000069.1:0-1793 GCA_043732725.1 Sphingomonadaceae bacterium
CCGAGCCGGTCGAACAACACCTCGCCCAGTTGCTTGGGGCTGCCGATGGTGAAAGCGCCGCCAGCCACAGCGAAAATCTCGGTCTCGAGCTTGGCGATCTCGGCCTCGTATGCCGCCGACAGCCCGACCAGCGCATGGCGATCGACCTTGATCCCGGCGGTTTCCATCGCCGCAACCGCGGGCAGCAGCGGCCGGTCGACATGCTCGTAGATGCGCGTGACGTTCTCACGCCACAGCCGCGCCTTGAACAGCGCGTGCAGCCGTAACGTGACGTCGGCATCCTCGGCGGCATATGCGCTGGCGCGGTCGAGCGGCACATGCGCGAAGCTGACCCGTGCCTTGGCGGTCCCGGTCAGCTCCTTGAACGTCATCGGCGTATGCCCGAGGTGACGGGTACTCAGCTCCTCCATGCCATGGTTCCAACGCCCACCGTCGAGCGCATAGCTCATCAGCATCGTATCGTCGTACGGCGCGATAGGCGGTGCCCCGGCGCGCGCCAGCAGAATCATATCATACTTGAAGTTCTCACCGATCTTGAGGACGCCGGGAGCGCTGAGCAGCGGACTCAGCCGCGCGATCACCGTCGCCAGATCGAGCTGCTCGACGCGCTCGGCGAGCAGCCCGTCACCGCGCAGATGCCCGACCGGGACATAGCAGGCGAGCCCGGGTTCGAGCGCCAGCCCGATACCGAGAAGGTTGGCGCGCGTCGCATCGGAGCTGTCGGCCTCACTGTCGATTGCGATCACACCCTGCTTCGTCGCCGCCGCGATCCACCAGTCGAGCCGGTCGAGCGTCGTCACACATTCGTAAGCCTGATGGTCGAACGGCTTGCCCGGAGTGTCCGCGACCGGAAGCGCGTGATCGGCTTCCGCCTCGCGGCCGAGCTTGGCGAGCAGCGCCCGGAAGCCGTGCTTGGCGAGGAATGCCGCGAGCGGCGCGGGCGCGGGGGGGCGCAGGGTGAGATCGGCGAGCGGGCGTTCGAGCGGCAGGTCGTCTTTCAGCCGCACCAGCTCGCGCGACAGCCGGGCATTGTCAGCGCTCGCCTCGAGCATTTCGCGCGTCTTTGGCCGCTTGACCTCGTCCAGCCGACCGAGCAGCGCGTCGACGCTGCCGAATTCGCGGATCAGCTCGGCAGCACCCTTGGGCCCGATACCGCGGACGCCCGGCACGTTGTCGACGCTGTCGCCCATTAGCGCCAGCACGTCGCCAACCTGCTCGGGCGGCACGCCGAACTTCTCGATCACGTCGTCGCGGTTGATCCGGCAATTCTTCATCGTGTCGTAGAGGTCGAGCCCGGGCTGGACGAGCTGCATCAGGTCCTTGTCCGACGACACGATGCTGACATCGAAGCCGTCGCGGAGCGCCGCCAGCGCATAGGACGCGATGATGTCGTCGGCCTCGAAGCCGACCTCCTCGATGCACGGCACCGAGAACGCCCGCACCGCGTCGCGAATCAGCGGGAATTGCGGAACGAGATCATCGGGCGGCGGCGGACGGTTGGCCTTGTATTCGGCATACATCTCGTTGCGGAAGGTCTTCGACGAAGCGTCGAGGATCACCGCCAAATGCGTCGGGGCGTCGGCGGCATTAAGCTCGGCGATCAGCTTCCACAGCATCGCGGTGAAGCCGTAGACCGCGCCGACCGGCGTTCCCGACGGATCAGTCAGCGGCGGCAGGCGGTGATAGGCGCGGAAGATATAACCCGAGCCGTCGACGAGATAGAGATGATTTTTCGGCATGGCTGTGGGTTTAGCAGGGTTGGAACACGGGGTCAGCTATTTGGTGACACCTCC
>JAYTHJ010000070.1:0-1793 GCA_043732725.1 Sphingomonadaceae bacterium
AAGCCGCAGGTCGACGAGGTCGTCTTCCCCGATGGCAAGCGGCTGATCGTGCTGGCCAAGGGCCGGCTGGTCAACCTCGGCTGCGGCACCGGGCACCCCAGCTTCGTTATGTCGGCGAGCTTCACCAACCAGGTGCTGGCGCAGATCGAGCTGTGGACGCAGGGCAAGAAATATTCGAACCAGGTCTATGTGCTGCCAAAGCACCTCGACGAGAAGGTCGCCGCGCTCCACCTCGACAAGCTCGGCGTCAAGCTGACCAAGCTGACCGAGAAGCAGGCGGCCTATATCGGGGTGGCCGACCACGGCCCGTTCAAGCCGGACCACTACCGCTATTAGGGCGGCTTGTGCGCGGGCATGCCGTCGCCTAGATCGGCGGCATGGTCGGGCGTGCTCAACAGACCAGCGTACTTTACTCCGATCGGGTCACCATGCGGCTTTCGGCATTGACCCACGGCGGCCGTACGCCGGAGAGCGTCGTCGAGAAGGCGTGCGACCGGTTGCCGGAGCGTCGTCGCCCGGTTCTCGACCTGCGTTGATTGTCGATACGTCGGCGCTGGTCGCCGGGATGACCGGCAACAACGTCTCGAGCACCGGCGCCACTATCCATGCCGCGAGCCGGATCGGGTGAGCGAGCTCTCGCTCGCCGCGGTCGAAGCCGTCGCCGCCCGTCTCGCCACTCGCCTCCAGCCCAACGACGTCGTCGCGCTCTCCGGCGACCTCGGCGCGGGCAAGACGACGTTCGCGCGTGCCCTCCTGCGCGGGCTCGGCTGGACGGGCGAGGTGCCGAGCCCGACGTTTACGCTGGTGCAGAGCTATGACACCGTGCCCGAAGTCTGGCATGTCGATCTTTACCGCCTGAACGCGGCCAGCGAGGCGGCGGCGCTCGGGCTCTGGGAGACCGACGCGGTGTTGCTGATCGAATGGCCCGAGCGGCTTGGCGCGCTGCTGCCGGTGGACGCGCTGCAGCTGCGGCTCGACGGCAGCGGTTGCACGCGGCGCTTGACAGCGACGGTGCCGGGGGCTTGGGAGGGGCGATGGCCCCCGCAATGATCCCGCCCGCGGCGGCCCCCGCGTTCCTCGCCGCGAACGGCTGGGGCGGCGCGACGATATCACCGCTGGCGGGCGACGCGTCGTTCCGGCGTTACTTTCGGGTGGTCGACGGCGCGCGAACCGCCGTGCTAATGGATGCGCCGCCACAGCACGAGGACAGCAAACCGTTCCTGAGTGTCGGCAAGCATCTGAACGAGCTTGGTTTTTCGGCGCCGCAGCCGCTCGGAGTCGACCTCGGTCAGGGGTTGATCCTGCTTGAGGATTTCGGCGATGCGAGGGTAACGCCGGTGCTGGAGGCCGCTCCCGACCGGGAGCGCGGCATCTACGAAGCGGCGATCGACGTGCTCGCCGCGCTGCACGGGCATCCGGCTCCGGCGCTTGCACCCTATGCTGAAGGCGAGCTGCGGCGCGAGGTCCGGGTTTTCACCGAATGGTATCTGCCCGCGGTCGGGCTTGTCGAGGCCACCGGCTATGACGCGGCATGGGACACGGTCTGGCCGGGGCTACTGGCAGCGACCGCCGCCATGCCGGTGCTGACTTTGCGCGACTATCATGCCGACAACCTGATGCTGCTCGATCGGCCGGGATTGGCGGGGCTGGGGCTGCTCGACTTTCAGGATGCGCTGGTGGGACATCCGGCGTATGATGTCGTGTCGCTGCTGCAGGATGCGCGGCGAAAAGTGCCGATAGCGCTCGAAGCGGCGATGCTCGACCGCTATCTGGCAGCGCGTGGCATCAGCGAT
>JAYTHJ010000071.1:0-6244 GCA_043732725.1 Sphingomonadaceae bacterium
GCGCACGGGGGCGGGCGGCGGGGTCGGTAACGAGGACATCGTCGTCCATATCGTCGGACTAGCTAGGCTGGCGGCGTGGCTCGCGACGCAGCGAAGCGCCGGGCTGGTCATTGACTGCCGGCTGGTCGTGGCGCTGGGGCTGGCCGACCTTGCCCCTTCCGGCTGACTTCCTGCTGGCTTCGGCCTAAATCCGCTTGGTCACCGCGATCGCGGCGCGGCAGCCGGCGCGAATGACGGCGCTCATCAGCCCGAAGCCGGGGCTGCCGCCCACGTAACCGGCAGCGGTATCGCGGTGCTCGACCTCGTCGGCTTGGAAGTCGGCGATGTGCGCTGCGAGTTCGGCATCCTCGCCGGGGTTGGCGTCGAGCACGGCGCGTTGCGCGGCATAGTGCCGGTCGATCTCGGTCTCAACCGCGACGGTGCAGGCCATCGCCGCCTTGGGGCCGAGCAGCGCGGTCGCGGCTCCGAGCGCATAGCCGGCGACGTGCCAAAGCGGATGCAGCACCGTCGGTCGGACCCGGCGCTCGACGATCAGCCGGTCAAAGGTGGCGAGATGGCGCGCTTCCTGTGCCTTCATCTGCGCGATCTCGGCACTCACCGCGCTGCGGTCGCCCATTACTGCGAGTTGGCCGGCGTAGATCCGCGCGGCACCGTATTCACCGGCGTGATCGACCCGGATCATCTGCTCGATGGTCTCGACCCTGTCGCCGGGCAAGCGGCGTACGGGCGCGGAAGCTACCGTATCGGCACGTGTCGCATCGATTTCGACGGCGCGCCCGCCGTCGCGCGGTGCTTCGTAATCAGCCACAGACTTGCTCCACCGATCGTCGTTGATAACAATGCGTTATAGCCCGCCATCGATATCCCGAACAGCGTCCACGCCGCCGCATCGCAGCGGATCAGCGGCGTCGCCAGCAGCAGCGCGGAGATGTTGGCGATGCTGCCGCGCACCGCCGCGGCGGTGCAGGCGGGTGGACCCGCCCACAGATGCCACTCGACGCCGGCATGATAGGCCGCGATCGCGGCTCCCGCCACCAGGCTTACCGCCGCCACCGCGAGCACCCGCCGGTCGAAGCGCAGCCCCCACGCCAGCAACGCCAGCCCCAGCGCTGCGACATGTGGCCAACGCTGCCACAGGCACATCTCGCACGGCGCAAGGTTCCCGAGATACTGGAACGCCAGCGCGCCGCCCAGCAGCGCTGTCGAGCCAACGAGGATCAGCGCGGTCGCCGCGCGGCGGGCATCACGACTGGCGCCATCGCGGCTGGTAAATTCAGAGCGCATAACGCACCAATACTGCGGCACCAAACAGCGCCGCAAGGACGATCAGCACCGTGTGCGAGTGCGCTTCGATATAGCGCGCGGCGGTGGCTCCGAAGTGCTGCAACACCAGCGCCACCAGCAGATAGCGCGAACCGCGGCCGATGACGGCCGCGCCGATGGCACCGGCAAGTCCCAGCTTGAGGCTGCCCGCGGCGACGCCCGCCGGCATCGGCGCGAGCAGGTAGAACACCGGCCACAGCAGCGCGTTGGCGCGTACGTCCGCGCTGAAGTGCGCGAACTCGGCTTGCTTGCCGAGGAACTGCAGGATCGGCATCGCCACCGGCTCGAACAGCGTCGCTCCAATCAAATAGGCGACCAGACCGCCAAGCGTCGAAGCCACCGTACCGATGAGCGCATAATGCAGCGCCCGTCTCGGCCGCGCGAGCGACATCGGCAACTGCAACAGCTCGGGCGGCAACGTGAAGATCGCGCCGTCGATGAACGCCACCAGCGCCAGCCAGCGCTCGGCGTTGGGCCGCCCGGCAAGCACGAGCAGCCGGTCGTAAACTTGGCGGAGCAAGGCGGCGTTCCAGTAAACAGCGGCGGATAGGGCGCTAGTAGCCGAGGTTGAACGGGCCGCAAAGCACTACGCCGCCGCGCCTTGCGACGCCGGATCGGCAGCCGGCCCGGCCATCGCGCCACAGCAAAGCCTGAAGCTAGCTTGTTTCGGGACTGCGGGTGTATGCATCATCGTGTTGTGGGGAGCGGAGCAGACCGGTGCAAAGAACGGCAACTTTCAGGCTGGCGGACAAGGCGGCAGTGGTTCGCTCGCCCCACGAAGGCATAATTACGAAGCGCTCCCGTTGAGCCCGGCGTCCCGTCTCGCCAGCGCCAGCGCCAGCACCATCGCGCCCGATCCGGACGCCGACTGGAGCTTGCCTGGCTGGCTGTACACCGACCCCGAGTATTTCGCCGCCGAATGCGACGCGGTCATCCGGCCGTCGTGGCAGATCATCTGCCACGCCAGCGATGTCGCCGGTCCCGGCGACTTCCACACGATCGACTATCTCGGCGAGAGCGTGGTTATCGTGCGCGGCGATGACGGCGCGTTGCGCGGCTTCGCCAACGTCTGCCGCCACCGCGCGATGCGGCTTGTCGAGGGCCCGCGCGGGTGTGCAAGGAAGCTCGTTTGTCCGTACCACGCATGGGCCTACGAGCTCGACGGACGGCTCAGCGGCGTGCCGATGCGCGGCGATTATCCGGCGCTGCGGCTCGCGGACAACGGGCTCGCCGCGGTCGACGTCGAGGTCTGGCGCGGCTTCGTCTTCGTCCGGCTGGAGGACCGCGGCGGGCCGTCGGTTGCGTCGATGATGGCTCCTTACGACGCCGAGATCGCGCCGTACCGCTTCGAGACCATGCAGACGATCAGCCCGCTTCGGCAGCGCGAGCGTGCGGTCAACTGGAAAAACGTCGGCGACAATTATTCCGACAACTTGCACATCCCGGTCGCGCACGACGGGCTGTCACGACTGTTCGGCAAGTCATATGCGATCGCGGCCGAACCGTGGGTCGACAAGATGTCGGGGCAACTGGTGGAGCGCCCGTCGGCGA
Organism: Sphingomonadaceae bacterium; assembly: GCA_043732725.1. GTDB lineage: Bacteria > Pseudomonadota > Alphaproteobacteria > Sphingomonadales > Sphingomonadaceae > Polymorphobacter_B. The sequence goes on from JAYTHJ010000071.1 coordinate 2,875, forward strand.
ACGCGTCGGAGCGTTTCTATCAGGCCCATCTGCCGGGCGTCGACCATCTGCCCGCGCCGAACCAGCGGCTGTGGCTCTATTACAAGCTGTGGCCGAACATGGCGTTCGATCTCTATCCCGATCAGATCGACTTCATGCAGTGGCTACCGCTGACCCCGACGACGACGCTGCTGCGCGAGATGGCGTTCGCGCTGCCCGACGATCGCCGCGGGATGAAGCTGGTGCGCTATGCCAACTGGCGGATCAACCGCGTCGTCAACGCCGAGGACACGTGGCTGATCGAGCGTGTCCAGCAGGGTATGGCGTCGCGCAGTTACACCGCCGGGCCGATCGGCGCGAGCGAGGTCTGCCTGCGCAGTTTCGCGCGTAAGGTACGCGCCGTGATCCCGGAGGCGCGGCTCCACCGCGCACCGCCGCCGGGCTGGAGCAAGCGGCCGCGCACTGTCGGAGAATTGCAGTGACCAAACACTACGATGCACTGATCGTCGGGGGGGGCCACAACGGGCTCGTCTGCGCCTTCTATCTCGCCCGCGCCGGACTGAAGGTCCGCGTCCTCGAACGGCGGCACGTCGTCGGCGGCGCGGCGGTAACCGAGGAATTCCATCCCGGCTTCCGCAACTCGACCGCGAGCTACACCGTCAGCCTGCTACGCCCCAAGGTCATCAAGGACATGCGGCTGCACGAACGCGGCTGGCGGATCATCGAGCGGACGATATCGAACTTCTTGCCGCACGACGGCGGCTATCTCAAACTCGGCGGCGGCACAGCGCGGACGCAGGCTGAGTTCGCGCGCTTCTCGGCCAAGGACGCCGCGACCTTTCCGCAATACGAGGCCGCGCTCGAGCGCGTCGCCAACGTCCTGCGCGACCTCGCGCTGCGCACCCCGCCGAACGCCGGCGGTGGTATCCGGGCGCTGCTGAGCGCCGCCGCGCAGGGCCGGCGGGTCGCTGGCATGGATATCGAGGCGCAGCGCGATGTGATGGACCTGTTCGTCAAGTCGGCGCGCGATTTCCTCGATGGCTGGTTCGAGAACGACTACGTCAAGGGCGCGTTCGGCTTCGATGCCGTCGTCGGGGCGTACGCCAGCCCCGACTCGCCGGGATCGGCTTATGTATTGCTCCACCACGTCTTCGGCGAGGTTAACGGCAAGCTCGGCATGTGGGGCCACAGCGTCGGCGGTATGGGCGCAATCACGCAATATATGGCGGAGGCCTGCGTCGAAGCGGGCGTCGAGATCAGCCTCGAAGCACCCGTCGCCAAGGTCCTGATCGACGGCGGCAAGGTCGCTGGCGTGCGGCTGGCGGACGGCGAGGAGATCGCGGCATCGATCGTAGCAGCAAATGTCGGCCCGGCGCTGCTGTTCCGTCAGCTCGTCGACCGCAGCGACTTGCCCGCCGGGTTCGCGCGGCGAATTGACGGCTACAAGACCGGCTCGGGGACGTTCCGGATGAACGTCGCGCTGTCCGAGCTGCCCGACTTCACCGTGTTGCCGGGCAAGGCCAAGGCCGAGCACCATACCGCGGGCATCATCATCGCGCCCACGCTCGACTATATGGATCGGGCCTATGTCGAAGCGAAAGCGCACGGCATGTCCGCCAGACCGATCGTCGAGGTCAAGCTGCCGACGTCGGTCGACGACAGCCTCGCGCCGCCGGGAATGCACATCGCCAGTCTGTTCGCCCACCAGTTCGCGCCGCAACTGCCCGCCCGTGCCGATGGGACAACCCGGTCGTGGGACGACGAGCGCGAGGCGGCGGCGGATCTGATCGTCGACACGGTCAACGACCACGCGCCCAACTTCAAGGCGTCGATCATCGCGCGCCAGCTGCATTCGCCACTCGATCTCGAACGCAAGTTCGGGCTGATTGACGGCGATATCTTCCACGGCCATATGTCGCTCGACCAGCTGTGGGCGGCGCGCCCGATGCTCGGCTACGGCGACTACCGCGCGCCGGTCCACGGGCTGTATATGTGCGGCTCGGGGACCCACCCCGGCGGCGGCGTCACCGGCGCGCCGGGGCACAATGCGGCGCATGAAATCCTGAAAGACCGCAGCGTCCTAGGCCGGCTGTTCGGCCAGCGCGGCAACCGTGCGGCGTGAGCGGCGCAGATAGACCGGGACCGCCGTCAGCATCAGCAGCAGGCTGAGCCCGCTCGCCTCGTAACCGGCTCCCCATAAGGCGAACAATGAGAACGGCAGCCCGATCGCGGCGGTGACGACTGCGACCCGCCGCAGCAGCGCCGCAACGCAGATCGCCACGTATAGCCACAAGTTCGAGCAGGTCGCGAGCAGCGCCGCGAAGGTGAAGACGCCGCCGAGCGAGCGACTAGCATTCGACAGCACCAGCGCGCTCGCCAGCAGCGACGACAGGACCAGCACGCGGACCGGGACGTCGCCCGGCGACACTTGTCCGAACCAGCGCGGCAGCAGCCCGGCGCGCGCCATGCTTAGCGGCACCTCGCCCTGGATAAGCACCCAGCCGTTGAGCGCCCCGATCGCCGCGATGGCTGCGAACAACGCCACCGACACCGCCGGTCCGCGGCCCCAGAACGTCTCGACGAACAGCTCGAAGGGCGCGGGCGACGCTGCGACCAGCCGCGGCGGCATCAGCAGCACGATCGCCGAGCACACGACGATGTAAAACACCCCAGTGACGACCGTCCCGGCGAGCGTCGCGCGCATGACGTTGCGCGCCGGATCGCGGACGCGCGCGGCAGCGATGCCGGCGGCCTCGAAGCCGGTCAGCGGAAACAGCGTCAGTGTCACCGCGGCGGCGAGCCCGGCGAATAGCGTGCGGGGAGCGGGAAGCGGCAGCGGCTGTGCGGCACCCTTCGCGCCGAGCCAGACTGCGATACCGACAACGGCCAGCAGCGGCGCGAGCTTGAGAATCGTCGTGACAACCTGAAACTCGCCGACGCGCCTCGCGCCGCTCAGGTTGAGCAACGTCAGCAGCCAGATCAGTCCGACCGAGACCATTGCACCGGTCAGCGGCGTCGCGTTCAACCCGGGCAGAAACACCGCGAGATAGCTCGTCGCGGCGATGGCGATGGCGGCGTTCGCGGCCCAGATCGACACCCAATAGCTCCAGCCGATCAGCACCCCCGGCAGCGGCCCGAGCACCTCGGCGACAACCGCGATCGCACCGGGCGCGGCCGGCAGCGTCTGCGCCAGCCTCGCGAGCGTATAGGCGATGGCGACCGCGCCGCCGATGCTGACGCCCCATGCCGCGACCGACGTCCAGCCGTAGGGCGCGAGCGCCGACGGCATCAGAAAGATGCCCGAGCCAATCATGCCGCCGACGACCAGCGCCGTCGCGGTCCAGAAACCGAATGGCCGTGCGCTGACGTTGTCCATCGGTGCTGCCCCCGG
>JAYTHJ010000072.1:0-1787 GCA_043732725.1 Sphingomonadaceae bacterium
ACCGCCGATACGCTGCGCAAGCTCGAGAACTACATCGATGGGCACCATCCCGAGCAAGCGATGGTGTCGGTCGAAGTCATCCTCGACGAGGCGCGCAACGGCCGGATGTTCGTCCTCGTCGACGATGAGGACCGCGAGAACGAGGGCGACCTCGTTATCCCGGCTCAGATGGCGACCCCGGCGGCAATCAACTTCATGGCGAAACATGGCCGCGGGCTAATCTGCCTCGCGCTCGGGGCCGACCGGGTCCGACAACTCGGGCTGCCGTTGATGGCCAAGCACAACGGCACTCGTCACGAGACCGCGTTCACGGTATCGATCGAGGCGCGCGACGGCGTTACCACCGGCATCTCGGCGGGCGACCGGGCGCGCACGGTGTCGGTGGCGATCGATGCGGCGAAAGGCCCCGAGCATATCGTCACACCGGGGCATGTGTTCCCGCTGGTGGCGCGCGACGGCGGCGTGCTGGTTCGTGCCGGGCACACCGAGGCGGCGGTCGACGTGGCGCGGCTGGCGGGGCTAAATCCGTCGGGGGTGATCTGCGAGATCATGAACGACGACGGTTCGATGGCCCGGCTGCCCGATCTAAAGCTGTTCGCCGCCGAGCACGGGCTAAAAATCGGCACGATCCGCGACCTGATTGCCTACCGCCGCCGTAACGATCACCTCGTCGCCTGTATCGCCGAAACCAAGCTCGAAACACATCACGGCGGTACGTGGACGGCGAAGACCTATATCAACAAGGCCGAATACGCCGAGCACATGGTCTTGCAGAAAGGCCATATCGACCCGGCGCAGCCGACGCTGGTGCGCGTCCATACGCTGTCGATGTTCACCGACCTGTTCGACGAGGCGAACGAGCGTAGCGGGCAGCTGCAGCGCAGCATGGCGCTGATCGGTGGCGAGGGAGCCGGCGTCGTCGTCGTCATCCGCGACCCGAGTCCAACGGCGATCTCGTCGCAGATGCGCGCCAAAGGGACCGGCGCCGAGCCCGACGAACTGCGCGATTACGGCATCGGTGCACAGATTCTCGTCGATCTCGGCGTGCGCGACATGGTCCTGCTGACCAACGCACACCGGACGATTGTCGGGCTCGACGGCTATGGGCTCAACGTTGTTGGCGAGCGCGCGATACCACCTGCCGTCGAGCCGGGGAGCCGGTAGATGCCGCACCTTCTCATCGTCGAAGCGCGGTTCTACAACGCGCTCGCCGACGCGCTGCTCGATGGGGCGACGGCGGCGCTTGCCGCGGCGGACGCGAGCTTCGACGTCGTCACTGTTCCCGGCGCGCTCGAAATCCCCGCGGCCATCAGTCTCGCAGCCGAACAGTATGACGGCTTCGTCGCGCTCGGCTGCGTCATTCGCGGCGAAACGTATCACTTCGAGGTCGTCGCCAGCGAGAGCGCGCGCGGGCTGATGGCACTGACGCTCGACGGGCTGGCGATCGGTAACGGCATCCTGACAGTCGAGAGCGAGGCGCAGGCGTGGGCACGCGCCAACCGTTCGGAGAAGGACAAGGGTGGCGAGGCGGCGAAGGCGGCGCTGGCGATGTTGACGTTGAAGGCGCGGTTTGCCTGAAACACCCGCGGCGGCTACATCCCCGCGCATGAGTTCATCCCCGAAGAAGAAAGCCCGCAGCGGTAACGCGCGGTCGGCCGCGCGGCTGGCCGCGGTGCAGGCGTTGTATCAGCGCGAGATGCAGGGCGACGCGATCCCCAAGCTGCTGACCGAGTTCCACCACCACCGTCTCGGCAAGCGCATCGGGGACGACGAGTACCGCGCCGCCG
>JAYTHJ010000073.1:0-1776 GCA_043732725.1 Sphingomonadaceae bacterium
GATCCCGGTTACGGCGATCCCAGTTACGGCGATCCGGGCAATGGCTACTCCGGCGGCGGCCAGCAGATTCGCTGCGAGTCATGGCAATATCAACCGGCGCGCTGCCCGATCGGCGGACGCGGCCGGGCTCAACTCGTCCAGGTTATCGCCGGCAATTGCATCGAGGGTCAAACGTGGGGGTCCGATCGTAGCGGCGTCTGGGTCAATGGCGGCTGCCGCGCGACCTTCGCGAGCTTCGGCGGCGGATATCCCGGCCCGGGCGGCGGCTATCCCGGCGCCGGTGGCGGCCATGTCGGCGGGCAACCGATCGACATCACTTGCCAGTCCTGGCAATACCAGCCGTCGAGCTGCCCGATCGGCGTGGCGCGCCGCGCGGACATCGTCCAGCTGCTCGGTGGCGACTGCACCCGCGGTCGTACCTGGGGCATGAACCGCGGCGCGATCTGGGTCAACGGCGGCTGCCGGGCGCGGTTCAGAGCGTATTGAGCACGTCGGTGGCGGGACGTTCCGCCGCCACAAAACGCGACAATGGCGCCATCGGCCGCAGCGCGGCGATTATCCGGTCGGCGCTCGTCAGCGCGAAGCGACGACCGCTTATTGCCGGGATCTGCGGCGCCCAGGGCATCGGCAAATCGACGATCGCCGCCGAACTGACGGCTGGCCTGAACACGGCCGGGATCAGCGCGGCGACGCTGTCACTCGACGACTTGTATCTCGGCAAAGCGGCGCGAACGGCGCTGGCGCGGGACGTGCATCCGCTGCTGCGCACCCGCGGCGTGCCCGGTACGCACGACATCGCGCTAGGGTTGACACTGTTCGGCGCGCTCGACCGCGGCGAAGCGGTCCGGCTGCCCCGCTTCGATAAAGCAAGCGATGACCGCTGCGCCGAGACCGGCTGGGCGCCGATCGATCCGTCGTTGCAGGTGCTGCTGTTCGAAGGCTGGTGCGTCGGGGCGCTGCCGCAAGCATCGGCGGCGCTGGCCGAACCGGTCAACGCACTCGAACGCGAAGCGGATGCCGATGGCCGCTGGCGTCGCTACGTCAATGCGCAGCTTGAGGACGGCTATCAGGCGCTGTTCGCCCGGCTCGATCTGCTGATACTGCTCGCTGCGCCGGGCTTCGCTGCAGTCCTCGACTGGCGGCGCGAACAGGAAGATCAGTTGCGCCAGCATCGCTCCGGTCCCGATATCATGAGCGACGGCGCGCTGCGCCGCTTCGTCGAGCATTACGAGCGGTTGACGCGGCACATTCTGAACGAGATGCCCGGCCGCGCTGATCTCACCATCCAGCTTGCCGCGGACCGGTCGGTGCACGGTGTGATCGCGCGCGCGGCTGCTGCAACGCCGCTGAGCCCAACGCCGGTGGTAGCCTAATGAGCACGCTATGCCGCCGCTGCTGGCAGGGCGTCGATATAGCGCCGCGCTCGCTCGGTCACCTCGGGCGCGGTGAGACCCGGCTTGAATAGCCCCGAGCCGAGCCCGAAGCCGGTCGCTCCCGCGCTCAGCCAAGGTGGCATCGTATCGGGTGTAACGCCGCCGACAATGATGAGGTCGGTTGCTTTCGGCAGTACCGCAAGCAGCGCCTTGACGACTGCCGGGGTTGCCGCCTCGGCGGGGAACAGCTTGAGCGCATGCGCTCCGGCGGCGAGCGCAGCGAAGGCTTCGGACGGCGTAAAGAACCCGGGCGTGGCGACCATGCCCGCGGCGACGGTAGCCGTGATTACTGGCAGCGACGTGTTGGGTGAGACGGTCAGCACGCCGCCTGCATCCTTTACCC
>JAYTHJ010000074.1:0-1775 GCA_043732725.1 Sphingomonadaceae bacterium
GGCGCAGTTCGTGACTCTTCAAACTGCCGACCGTCATCCGTCGAAACCGCATCCGGCGATGTTGCGCGCTGCGATCGACGAGGCGGGCGCGAGCGCCGCCGGGACCGTGATGATCGGCGATACCGTGTTCGACGTCGCAATGGGGCGCAATGCGGGCGCGCGGTCGATCGGCGTCGACTGGGGCTATCACGACGCAGCCGAACTGATCGAAGCCGGAGCCGAGCGCGTCGTAGTCAGTTTTGACGAGCTGCTGACGGCGTTAGCGTGAAGCGCACTTACACCGAAGTCACCGTCGTGCCCGAACCCGGCGGCTGGGGCGTCCACCTCGACGGCAAGCCCGTCCGCACTCCCGCGCGGGTACCGCTGCTGGTACCGACGGTGGCGCTGGCGGATGCCGTCGCCGCCGAATGGGCCGTGCAGATCGCGACGATCGCGCCCGCGACGATGCCGCTGACCGGGCTCGCCAACGCCGCGATAGACCGGATCGCGCCCGACGTCGCGTGCTTCGCCGGCGAACTGACGCGCTTCGCCGAGTCCGAGCTGCTGTGTTACCGCGCCGAGAATCCCGCCCCGCTGGTGGCGCGGCAGGCGGCGATGTGGGACCCGCTGCTGGCGTGGGCAACGGCGCGCTACGACATCGTATTCGCCGTCACCTCGGGCATCGTCCACGTCGCCCAGCCCCCGGCGACGCTGGTCCGGCTCGGTATGGCATTCGCTACGTTCGACCCCTTCCGACTAGCGGCGCTGCATCCAGTCGTGACGATCTGCGGCTCGGCGGTGATCGGGCTGGCGGTCGCCGAGCGGCGGCTCGATGGGAACCAAGCCTGGGCGACGGGCCAGCTCGACGAGATTTGGCAGACCGAGCAATGGGGCGAAGACCCGCTCGCCACCGCTAGCCGCGAAGCGCGCCAGGGCGGGCTGGCAGCGGCAGTGGAGATGCTGGCACTGCTCAGAGGCTAGGAGGCCAAGCCGTTTTCGCACACCACAACCATTCAATGGGCACCATTATTACCGTGAGTTGGATTTTGAAAAGCAGCTAAGCACCTGTTTAGGCTAGGTTTCAATACTGTCGGCTGGCATTACACCGTTTCGAGATGGCATCGTTTACACCGCATCAACGATTTGATAATTCGGCCTTAAGTAACTGTTAAATATTAATATTTTGTTTATTTCGGTACCGCACCAACTAGTTGGCACGTATTTTGCTGTGGTGTGTACGCGGCGGGGATGTCGGCCATTCAAGCAACGAAAGGTACCATCATGAAGAAGCTTTTGATCGGCGCTCTGGCGCTTTCTTTTGCGACCATCGCAAGCGCGGTTACGCCGGTAGCCAACGGCACCGTAAGCGTTGCCGCGCTCTACGATCCGACGGTCAATACCGCCGTTTCACCAAACACCTTTACGGCAGTAATGGGCGGCACTTTTTCGGTCAGCGGCACCGGCGGCTTCTCGGGAGTAACCGGACTGAGCGGTACGATGAACGGGAAACTGTTGTTCTCCAACTTAGTCGGCACGACAATCAATCAGAACCTCGCTGACTTTTTCGTGTTCAAGGACGGCATGGGCGGCACGTACAACTTTTCGACGACCAGCGTGCGTACCCGGACCTACGCCGATATGCCCGGCGTAACGTCGAGCTTCTCGCTCTACGTCCTCGGCAACACGGTTGATACGGCGCGTGGCTTCAGCGCGACGCCGACGTCGCTGACCTTGAGCTTTAACTCGACGTCGAATTCACCTTACTCGGCCGCGGCGACGCTCGCGGTTCCGCCACA
>JAYTHJ010000075.1:0-1771 GCA_043732725.1 Sphingomonadaceae bacterium
CACAACTATATCTTCTATTACGCGCTGCCGCAGTAGGGCGGTGGCTTGAACCGCGATCAAATGCGTGCCGCCCTTACTGCCAGCGTCGCCCGACTGATCGAGCGCGCGGCGGCGGAGCGCTGGCCGATCCGAGCCGATCACTGCTTCCTGCGGATCGCCTACGATAACGCGGTCGGCGCGAAGTGGGACATGCTGCATGCCAAGCCCGCGTGGCGGAGCCTTCCCGAGCGCGATCTTGCCGCGGCGCTAGAGATGGCCGGGCGGATCGAAATCGACGGGCTATCAGCGCTTGTCGAGCTAAACGCCGCGAGCCTGGGCTGGCGGGGTAAGCGTGGCTGACGCGCCGCCGCACAGTCTCCCGCCGCACAGTCTCCCGCCGCACAGCCCGGTTCCAATCGAGTCCGCAAGCCCCTATGACCGCATCATGATCCTCGTCATCGATAACTACGACAGCTTCACTTACAACCTCGTGCACTATCTGCTCGAGCTTGGGGTCGAGGTGCGGGTCGAGCGCAACGATGCGCTGAGCGCCACCGCCGTGCTCGCGCTGCGCCCGCAGGCGCTGCTGTTGTCGCCGGGGCCGTGCAGCCCCAACGAGGCGGGCATCTGCCTCGACCTGATCGCCGCCGCCGCCGACGCGCAGTTGCCATTGCTCGGCGTCTGCCTCGGGCATCAGGCGATCGGGCAGGCGTTCGGCGGACGCGTCGTGCGCGCCGACAAGGTCATGCACGGCAAGACCTCGGCGGTCGCCCACGACGGCACTGGCGTGTTCGCCCGCCTGCCCTCGCCGTTCACCGGGACGCGCTATCACTCGCTGCTGGTCGAGCCCGACAGCCTGCCCGCCGCGCTGATCGCCAATGCGTATGTCGGCAGCGTCGACGGCAGCAGCAACGTGCCCGTCATCATGGGGCTGCGCCATGTCAGCCTGCCGATCCACGGCGTCCAGTTCCATCCCGAAAGCATCGCCAGCGAGCATGGCCATGCGCTGCTCGCGAACTTCCTCGGCCTCGCCGGCATCGCGCACCAGCGGCTCGCGGCGTGACACTGCAGGGCGGCGTCGAGCTGCGCGAAATCGTCAAGCTGCAGGGTGAAGCGCCGCTCTGCACACGATTACCAGATGGTGCGAAACCGCTCGGCGCCGCAGCCGCCGCCGCCGCGTTCGCCGCGATCTTCGACGGCTTGGTTGATGATAACGACCTTGCGGCCTTTCTGACCGCCCTCGCCCGCCGTGGCGAGACGGTGACCGAGGTCGCCGCCGCGGCGCGCGCGTTGCGGACCCGTGCGCAGACGATCGTCGCTCCAGCCGATGCGATCGACGTCTGCGGGACCGGCGGCGACGGGCGCAACACGCTGAACGTCTCGACCGCGGTGGCGATCGTCGTCGCGGCGTGCGGGGTGCCGGTCGCCAAGCACGGCAACCGCGCCGCGTCGTCGCGCTCGGGCGCCGCCGACGTGCTCGACGCGCTCGGCATCCGCCCTGACACGCCGCACGCCACCGTCGAGCGCAGTCTCGCGACACTCGGTATCTGCTTCCTCCATGCGCCGCGGCACCACGCGGCGATGGCCCACGTCGCGAGCGTCCGCCGTGCGCTCGCCATCCGGACAATCTTCAATCTGCTCGGCCCGCTGGCGAACCCGGCGGGGATCAAGCGTCAGCTCGTCGGCGTCTTCGACCGGCGCTGGCTAAAACCGTTCGCCGAGGTACTGCGCGAACTCGGCAGCGACGCCGCGATGGCCGTCCACGGCCACGACGGCCTCGACGAGCTTACCA
>JAYTHJ010000076.1:0-1766 GCA_043732725.1 Sphingomonadaceae bacterium
CCGAGCAGACGTTTGCGCTGCACGCGCAGGCGACCTTCGTCGTTCAGGGCGATCCCGCCTTCCACGCCGCTTTCGCCGGTGACAACAGCCTGCGCGCCCGCGGCGAGACGCGCGAGACGGCCGACTTCACGATCTTCGGGGGCGTTCGGCCGTGGCGCGGGGCGGCGCTGTGGATCAACCCCGAGATCGATCAGGGCTTTGGGCTGACGAACACGATCGGCGTGGCCGGTTTCCCGAGCGGCGAGGCTTATAAGATCGGCAAAAAGGCTCCATACTTTCGCCTGCAGCGGTTATTTTTCCGCCAGACGATCGGCCTCGGCGGCGAACGCGAAGCCGTCGCTGCCGACCTCAACCAGCTCGGTGGCAGCCGCGCGCTAAACCGCGTGGTAATCACCCTCGGCCGGTTCGGCGTCGACGATGTCTTCGACAGCAACGTCTATGCGCACGATCCGCGCGCCGATTTCCTCAACTGGACTTTGCTCGACAGCGGCAGCTTCGATTATGCCGCTGATGCCTGGGGCTATTCGATCGGCGGCGCGGTCGAACTATATCGCGGGCGCTATGCCCTGCGTGCCGGGCTGTTCAACCTGTCGAAGGTGCCCAATAGCGTCAGCCTCGAGCGCGATTTTCACCAGTACCAGCTGATCGCCGAAGCCGAGGAGGATCACACGATCGGCGGCCGCGCCGGCAGGGTCAAGCTGACCGGCTACGTCAGCCACGGCGACATGGCGCGGCTCGATGATGCGACGGCGCTGGCACGCGCGACCGCGACCGTGCCCGACGTCGCGCTGGTCCGCCGCTTCGCGTCGCGCTTCGGGGTCAGTCTCAATCTCGAACAGTCGGTGACCGATAACCTCGGCATCTTCGCCCGCGCCGGGATCGCCGACGGCCGCTACGAGGCATTCGAGTTCACTGACGTCGATCGCTCGTTTGCCGCCGGGCTGTCGCTCAAGGGGACAGGTTGGGGCCGCGCCGACGACCGTATCGGCGCGGCGGCTGTGGTCAATCAGGCCTCGGCGGCGCGCCTGCGCTACCTCGCGGCGGGCGGGCTCGGCATCTTGACCGGTGACGGCGCGCTGCTGCGCCCCGGCGACGAGCAGATCATCGAAACCTATTACGTCTATGCGATGTGCAAGGCCGCGCATCTTACCGTAGATTTTCAACTGCTCGACCACCCCGCCTACAACCGCGACCGCGGACCGGTCGCGGTGTTCGCGGCGCGGTTTCATGTTCAATATTAAGCCGCGTTGACGCCGCCGCGCTGGCGCGGCTAAGCCTCGATGCGATGAAGCGCAGTACCGGACAGGACCGGGCGGTTACCGCCCATTGGCATCCCGCGACGCAAGCCGTGCGCGGCGGCACCGCGCGGTCGGAGTTCGGCGAGACGTCGGAAGCGATCTTCCTGACGTCGGGCTATGCGTACGACAATGCCGAGCAGGCGGCGGCGCGCTTCCGCGGCGAGCAGCCCGGCATGACCTACTCGCGGCTGCAGAACCCGACGGTGGCGATGCTCGAGGAGCGGCTGTGCCTGCTTGAGGGGGCCGAGGCGTGCCGCGCCACCGCGACCGGCATGGCGGCGATGACCGCGGCGCTGCTCTGCCAGCTGTCGGCGGGCGATCACCTCGTGGCCGGGCGTGCGCTGTTCGGCTCGTGCCGCTGGCTGGTCGACCAGCTGCTGCCGCGCTTCGGCATCGAAACCACTGTGATCGACGGCCGCGACACGCAGGCGTGGGCGCGCGCCCGCCGTCCCAACACCAAGGCGTTCT
>JAYTHJ010000077.1:0-6142 GCA_043732725.1 Sphingomonadaceae bacterium
GGCCGTTAACGCCCTGAAAGCTGCCGTCCGCGCCGCGGACGTTGCCGAACTTGGTGGCGACGACGATCCACTCGCGCCGCGCGCGCACCACGCGACCGACCAGTTCCTCGTTAGTGCCGACGCCGTACATGTCGGCGGTGTCGAGGAACGTGACACCGAGGTCGAGTGCACGGTTGATCGTCGCGACGAACTCTACTTGATCTCGGGCACCGTAAAAATCGGACATGCCCATGCACCCAAGACCGAGGGCGGAAACTTCGAGACCTTGTTGGCCGAGTTTGCGGGTCTACATCGAACAGTCCTTCTGGGTCGGAACGGCGGCATTAGGCGGCCAGGAGCGCCGAGAGGGCATCGTTGATGAACATGGCGTCTTCGGGATTGACGCCGCCGCCTGCCATGTGGCCCCAGACCGACGGGATAACCCACAGTTCGGCATTCGGCATGTGCCCAACCTCGATTTCGCTGTCCTCGGGAGGAAAATAGAGGTCGGTGTGGCACGGCATGACGACTGCCTTGGCCGTGATCGCCACCAGCGCCCGGCTAAGGTCCCCGCCGAAGCGCGGGTCGGCACTGATGTCGGCGGCCTGCCAAGTGGCAAGCATCGCCAGCAGATCATTGGCATCGTGCGACAGGAACGAGGGCTCCCAGAGCTCGGTTAGGAAGGCTTCGAGAGAGGGCTGGCCCAGCCGCTCGGCGTCGAGTCGCTCCCGGAAGAACGTCTGCGACCAAGCCCAGCCGGCATAGACGCGGGCAAAGGCGCGAATGCCGCAGACGGGCGGCGCGGTGTAGTCGCCCGCACAGAACGTGTCATCGGCGAGCAAGGCCGCCTTGCAGCCTTCGAGAAAGAGCCAGTTGTGCCGCGACGTCCGCGCCGACCCGCAGAACGGCGCCAGCCGCCGGACCATATCGGGAAACAACGCGCCCCATTGAAAGGTCTGCTGCGCCCCCATTGAGTGGCCCGTGACCAGCGCCAACGTGGTGATGCCCAACCGCTCGGTGACGAGGCGATGCTGCAGCAGGACGTTGTCGCGAACCGTGGCGAGCGGGAAGCGCGGACCGTCGTGCGGGGCCGCTGTGTTGCTCGGCGACGACGAGAGGCCGTTACCGAGCATGTTGGGGACGACGACGAAGTAGCGCTCCGGATCGAGCGCCATCCCGGGGCCGATGAGCCACGCATTGTTATTGTGGGTTCCGGTATAATGTGTCGGAAACACGATCGCGTTGTCGCGCGCCGCGTTCAGCCGGCCGTGCGTGCAATAGGCCAGTCGTGTGGCGGGCAGGACGACGCCCGACTGCAGCGTAACGTCGCCTGCCTCGAATATCTCATAGTCCCGCACGACAGATCCCCTTCGCCGCTGCGGTGCCATGCATGTCCCGGCATGGCAATCGGCGCAAAGGCGTCCGGCGCGGCTTTGCTTCTCCGGGCGCCGGCCATAAACAGGTCTCAGGGCTTGGAGGACGCATGACAGCGGAAGAGATGGTCGCCTTATCGGCGGTCGACGCCGTGGCGGCGATGCGCGACGGGCGGATGACGGCGCTCGCCTATGCCGATGCATTGCTGGCCCGGTGCGCGGCCGAAGCGGACCTCAACGCGTTCATCACGCTCAATCCTGACGCGGTGCGCGCCGACGCGCGCGCGGCCGATTTACGGCGCGCGCGCGGTGAGCTGCTTGGGCCGCTTCACGGCCTGCCGATGCCGGTCAAGGATAGTATCAACACCGCCGACGTGCCGACGACCGCGGGGACGACCGCGCTGCGCGATTTCCGCCCGGCGGCCGATGCCCCCGTCGTCGCCCGGCTGCGCGCCGCCGGGGCCAGCGTGCTTGGCAAGACCAACCTCCACGAACTGTCGTTCGGCTGGACGAGCAGCAACATGGCGTTCGGCGCGGTCCGCAATCCTTGGGACCGGACCCGGATCCCCGGCGGCAGCAGCGGCGGCACCGCGGCGGCGGTCGCGGCCGGCATGGCCCCGCTCGGCGTCGCGGAGGATACGCAAGGGTCGATCCGGGTTCCGGCGGCGATGTGCGGCATCGCCGGCTTCCGCCCGACCACCGGGCGATATCCGAGCGACGGCTGCGCACCGATTACGCCGCTGTTCGATCAGGTCGGGCCGCACGCGCGTTGTGTTGCCGATCTGGCGCTGTTTGACGCCGTCATGACCGGGGAGAATGCCCCGCTCCCGGTGACGCCGCTCGCCGGGCTGCGCATCGGCATCGCGCGGGAATTCTACTTTAGCGGGATCGATGCCAGTGTCGCCGCGGTCGTCGATGGCGTCGTCGCGCGGCTGATCGCAGCCGAGGTGACGATCGTCGAGGCCGATGCCCCAGGACTGGGCGTCATGATCGAGGCGATCACGCTAACGATCCAGCTCCACGACGTCGTGCCGTCGCTGACGTCGTGGCTGGCGCAGTCGGGCGCGCCGATGTCGTTCGACGCGATGTTCGCGGCGGTCAGTCCAGATGTCCGTACCGTCCTGCAGCGTTTTGCGGTGCCCGGGGCCCCGGACGCGGTGACCGACGAAGCCTATGCTCTGGCACGCGACGTCCATCTGCCGGCGCTACGCGCGCTGATGGCCCGTTGGTTCGTCGATCACCGCATCGACGCCATGCTGTTGCCCGCAACCATGGTCGTCGCGACGCCGATCGGGCAGGACCAACACGTGCGGATCGGCTCGCGCGACGTTCCGTTCGCCACCGCCGTCGGACGCAACATCGCGCCGGGGAGTACCGCGGGCCTGCCCGGCCTGGTCTTGCCCGCTGGGCTGGCGAACGGGCTGCCGGTGGCGATCGAGCTCGACGGCCCGGCCGGGAGCGATCGTCAGCTGCTTGCGATCGGACTTGCAATCGAAGCGCTTCTCGCTTCTGAAATCCAGATAGAGCAGACCCTTCCAGCGTGAGCGGTACCCCGTGCATGCTGGCTTTGGTCGCGGCTGTTCTTCGGTAAGGATAGCGCGATGAACTATTCCGATCTTACCCGCCGCGCACGCGCGATCGCCGCGATCTTGCTGACTGCCGCGAGCGTCGCGAGCCTTGCCACGCCACGTAGCGAGTCGCGCTCGCTGGCCGGACTCTCCGCGCCTGCGCGCGTCGTGACCGACCATTGGGGTGTCCCGCACATTCAGGCGGCAACCGCGCGCGACGCCTTCTTTCTGCAGGGGTACACGGCGGCCAGAGACAGGCTCTGGCAGATCGACTTGTGGCGCAAGCGCGGCCTCGGACGGTTATCGGCAAGCTTCGGGCCGACCTTTGTCGCGCAGGACCGGGCCGCGCGACTGTTCCTGTACCGCGGATCGATGGCAGCCGAATGGGCCGCCTATCCGGCCGACGCCAAGTACTGGACGGAGGCGTTCGCCGCCGGCATCAACGCCTATATCGACGAGGTGAGCGCAGGTCGGCGGGCGTTACCGCCGGAATTCGGGCTCACGGGGTCCGCGCCCGAACACTGGAACGCGGACGACATTGTCCGCATCCGCAGCAACGCCCTGGTCGCGAACCTCGGCAACGAGGTTGCCCGCGCCCGCTCGCTGTGCCTCGGTGGCGCGAAATGGGAGCCAATTCGCATCGCGATCGAGCCGCGGCACAGTGTGCGGCCACCCGAAGGGCTCGACCCGTGCAGCGTTCCGGCCGCGGTTCTCTCGGACTATCTGCTCGCGACGGCACCGGTATCGTTCGACGGACGGCGGGTGGCGGCGGCCCGCGCAATGCAGTTGCTCACCGCATTCAACGCCTCCGCGGCCGATGAAGGCTCGAACAACTGGGTTGTCGATGCAGCGCACAGCGCTACCGGCCGACCGATCCTAGCCAACGATCCGCACCGCGCGCACGGCGTGCCGTCCGTGCGATCGGTCGCCCATCTCGACGCTCCCGGCCTGCATCTCATCGGTGCCGGCGAACCGGCGTTGCCTGGCGTTGCCTTCGGCCACAACGACGACGTAGCGTGGGGTCTCACGATCTTCGGTATCGACCAGGAAGACCTGTACGGGCTCGCGCTGCTGTCGCCCGATACGTACCGCTACCGCGGCAAGCCCCGGGCGCTGACGCGCGTTGTCGAACGGATTGAGGTCAAAGGGGAGGCGGCGCGGACCGTAACGCTACGCTTCAGCCACGTCGGGCCCGTGATTTGGAGCGATGCGACCCACGCCTTCGCAGTGCGCTCGGTGTGGGCCGAACCGGGCGCCTCCGGCTACTTCAACGCCACGTGGATGTTCCGCGTCCGAGACGCGACCGAGTTCGATACGGCCAGCCGCCATTGGGGGACCCCGCCGCTCAACTTCGTCTACGCCGATCGCCGCGGCACCATCGGCTGGCGCGCGGCGGGTTTCACGCCCATGCGGAACAACTGGGATGGGCTGTTGCCGGTCCCGGGCGACGGCAGCTACGAATGGCACGGGCTGATGCCGGCCGGTTTCCTGCCGGCGGTGCGCAACCCGGCGAAGGGCTGGATCGCGACGGCGAACGAGATGAACCTGCCGCCGAACTTCCCCAACGAGACGCGCCACGTCGGCTACGAGTGGGCCGATCGGTCGCGGATCGACCGGATCGGCGCGGTGCTCGGCGCCAAGCCCAAGTCCGACCTGGCAGACGCGATGGCGCTGCAGACCGATCAGGTGAGCCCGCTGGCGCTCCGGACGACCGCCTTGCTGCACGGACTGACCGGCGACACCCCCGGTCAGATCGCCGCCCTGGCCCTGCTGTCTCGCTGGGACGGCGGGGAGCAGATCGACAGCGCAGCCGCCGCGCTGTTCGAAGTCTGGAGCCAGCGTCACCTGCGCCGCGCAACGGTTGCAGCGGCCGTCCCCGCAACGGCGCAGCCGGCGTTCACGAACCCAGCGCTGGGTGCCGTCGTCACGGCTCTCGCCGACCCCGGGCCGCTGCTCGGGTCGCACCCGGAAGCAACGCGCCTGGCGATCCTGCTGGGCTCGCTCGGCGATGCGTGGGCCGAGACCGCGCGGCTGTTGGGTTCGGATCCCGCCCGCTGGCGCTGGGGTGATCTCCATGTCGCCCGCTTCGCGCCAGCGGTCGCGGCGGTGGCCGGCGCCCCGCTGCGCGCGCAGCTCGAAATGGCCCCGCTGCAGGTCGGCGGGTCCGCCTCGACGCCCATGGCCACCGGGATGGGCGGCACCGGTTTCGACGTCACGTCGGGTGCCTCGGTGCGGATGGTGCTCGACGTCGGCGAATGGGACAACAGCATGTTCGTCAATACCCCGGGGCAATCTGGGGATCCGTTCAGTGCCCACTATCGCGACCTTTATCCACTGTGGGCCGCCGGTCAGTACGTCCCGCTGGTGTTCTCGCCGGCGGCGGTCGAGCGCGAGGCCGAAAGTATCGTCAGCTTCACGCCATCGTGATCGTTCGGGGCTGTTGCTACGCCGGGTGAACGAATCGACAGGACTGGTGTGCGTTTCCAACCAACTTGCGTACCCGCGGCTCAATGCGTGACGCCGCACGGAGCGACGAGTTGGTACAGCGAGGATCGCGGCGCTCATAGCCGCCGATCCGTGAGGGGTGCAGTCCCTTGCCGATCAAAAAGCGAGCGAACAAGATGACGAGTAGAGCGCTTTTTCCGACTTGCCGACGCACGACAGCTGCGGCCGTGCTCGTCTTGCTTCTGGCGACGCCGGTTGTCGGTTTAGCGTCGGCTCGCACCACGCCCGACGAGCAAGGCCGCTACGTTACACATCTGCTCCTGCATGAGGTCGGCTCGGAGAAGTATGACCTGAGGAACACGGCGACAGGATATCTCTTGACCGTGGCGTCTACGCTGCAGGACCGGCACACTGTGCGTGCGAGGAACACGTCGCTGGAAACGCGGAAGGACTTCGCCCCTGTCTTCCTCGAGACCAAGCGCGAGGGGTCCGCCCCAGGAGACGCCTAGGTGACGCGTGTTGGGGCAAGCAGTGCGAGCATTCAGGAGGCGGCGGCCAGCCGAACTGCACCGATGCCGCGAGTTGCATTCGCCGGCTTCCAAGAGATGCCGGCGGCGCTGTAAATGATGATCAGGCGGTATTGGTTGGTGCACCATAAGCCGCGCGATTTACCGATGCTCCGCGCCGACCGCGCGGCAACACCGGCCGAGCTTCGCCGTGTCGGTAGCGACGTGCGCGCGCTGCCGGGTGGCCGGCGGGCTGTGCTGGCCCGCTATA
>JAYTHJ010000078.1:0-6122 GCA_043732725.1 Sphingomonadaceae bacterium
CGCAGCTTTGCCCCCGCCGTCGGCTTGGTAGCACGGCGCCGCACCGGCCGGATCGCGGCCTTGGCGATCAGCGCTAGCAGCCGCGCGCGGGCATCGGCACGGTTGCGCTCCTGGGTTCGGAAGCTTTGCGCAGTCAGGATCAGCACGCCGTCCTGCGTCAGGCGGCTGCCCGCCAACCGCATCAGGCGCACCGCAACGTCGTTGGGCAGATTCGGCGAGCGCCGCACGTCGAAGCGCAGCTGCACCGCGGTCGAGACCTTGTTGACGTTCTGCCCGCCCGGACCGCTGGCGCGGATAAAGCTTTCCTCGATCTCGGACTCGTCGATCGCCAGCTCCTGCGTTACCTCGAGCATGGCGGGATGATCATCGCTTGGCCATCATCGCGTCGCCGCAAACGTCGCCGTCACAGCTTCTCGATGCGAATCGGCAGGCCGTCCTTGGGCTTGGGGATCGGAAACATCTGGAAGTCGCAGGTATAATCGTCGGCGAGGACGAGCCGGTGTTCGGGCAGCAGCGCGTAGAAGAATGCTTTCGCTTGCATATAGGCGAAGTGCAACCCGAGGCACATATGCGCGCCGCCGCCGAATGGCACCCACGCATATTTGTGACGGCCCTTCGAGCGGTTGTGACTGAACCGCGACGGGTCGAAACTGTCGGGGTCTTCCCAGACTTCGGGCATGCGGTGCGTGTACATCGGGCTGACCCCGACGTGCGCCCCCGCCGGGATGCTAAAACCGCCGAACTCGAAGTCGCGCAGTGCCCGGCGCGGCACCGACGGCACCGGCGGCAGGAGCCGCAACGCTTCCTTGAAGGCCCACTCGACTTGCTCGAGCTCGCCCAGTCGGTCGTACGGCAATTCGGGACCGGCGGTGGCGCGGATCGCCATGACCTCGGTGCGCAGCCGGTCCTGCCACTCGGGGTGCTTCGCCAGATAATACACCGTCGAGGTCAGCGACGAGGTCAGCGTATCGTGCGCCGCCATCATCAGGAAATTCATATGGTCGATAATTTCCTGGTCGCTGAGCAGCGTTCCGGCATCGTCGCGGGCGTTGCAGACCTGGGTGAAGATGTCGTCGCCCGACGCACCACGCCGCTTGGGAATTTCGCGCGCGAAGAACGCGCACATCAACTCGCGACCCTTGACCCCGCGCGCCATCGCGGTTCCTGGAATGGGCACGCGGACGATGCCGACCGAGGCGGCGACCATGTGGACGAACGCCTGGTTGATCGCGTCCGCCTCGGGCCCCCACGGGATGCCGAGGAACGACGCGGCGGCAAGGTCGAGCGTCAGCTGCTTGATGGCCGGATAGAATTTGAATTCGCCGCGGCTCGACCAATCGGCGATGCCGCGCGCGATGCCGTCGTTCAGTGCGTGCAGATAAATCTTCATCGGCTCGGGCTTGAACGCCACGCCCAATGTCTTGCGATCGGCGCGGTGATGTTCGAAATCCATCAGCATCAGCCCGCGGGGGAAAACCCGGTCGAGGATCGGGTCCCAACCCATTTTCGACGAGAAATTGCGCTCCTTGTCGAACAATACGAGCTCGTTCGCCTCGGGCCCGATCAGCCCGATATTCCAGCCGCCGAAGTTGTTTACGCGGTAGATATGCCCGAAAGTGGCGACGTTCTTGCGCACCCCGGCGAGCGGGTCCTTGAGGAACTCGATGGTTCGCAGGATTGGCACCGGATGCGGCTTCAGCCCGGGCAGGTGGCTCAGCTCGCGATAGGTCGGCAGATGCAGGTCGCGGTACGCCGGCACGAAAGTCTTGGCATTGACGGGTGCGTTCATCGCGGTACTCCCAAGGTCCCAAACCATAGCTGGAGCGGGTTT
This sequence comes from Sphingomonadaceae bacterium, assembly GCA_043732725.1. Lineage (GTDB taxonomy): Bacteria > Pseudomonadota > Alphaproteobacteria > Sphingomonadales > Sphingomonadaceae > Polymorphobacter_B. The sequence continues at coordinate 1,832 of JAYTHJ010000078.1, forward strand.
TGAGCGCAACTCGGAAGATTTTACACGCGCCTGCTCGTCAGGACGATGATTTGGACCCGCTTTCATTGAGGTTCGATTCAACCCGAATGAAAGAAGGCGAGAATCGCACGCGGGAGAGCCGGACCGATCCTAGGCCGTCGTTGCGTATCCGCCGTCGACCGCGATGACGCTGCCGCAGACGAAGCCGCTGGCGCGCGAGCCGAGGTAGAGCGCGACGCCCGCCATGTCCTCGGGCGTGCCGACGCGGCCCATCGGCGTTGCGGCAAGTGAGGCGGCGCGGTCGGTATCGCTGATCGCCGCGGTCATCTTCGACGGAAAATAGCCCGGTGCGATGGCATTCACCGCGATGTGCCGCGGTGCGAGATATTTCGCCATCATCCGGGTCAGGTGCAGTACCGCGGCCTTCGACGCGGCGTAGCTATAGGTCTCGATGCCCGAGACGTGCATGCCGTCGATCGAGCCGATGTTGATGACTCGGGCGAAGTCGTCGGCGGACGCGCCGGCTTCGAGCAGCTTGATCAGTCGCTGCGTCAGGAAGAACACCGACTTGACGTTCAAATCCATGACCTTGTCCCAACCACTCTCGGGGAAGCTGTCGAAGCTCGCGCCCCAGCTCGCGCCGGCGTTGTTGAATAACACGTCGATGCGGCTCTCGTGCACTTCGAGCGCGGTGCAGAAGCGCTCGATCTCGCCCGGTTTGGCGAGGTCGGCGGGGATCGAGATGCAGTGGCCGGTCTTCGACAGTTCGGCCGCGAGCCCGTCGCAGACCGCGGCGTTGCGCGCGGTGATATAGACCTTCGCGCCGTTCTCGACATAGCCGCGCGCGATCATCTCGCCGATACCGCGGCTGCCGCCGGTGACGACGACGACCTTACCGGCGACGGCGAACAACTTATCGATCTTCATGCAATGCTCCTGTTCAGATGAGTTCGCCGGCGGCGCGGGCACGGTCGATGCGGCTGGCTTCGGCGGCGGGTAGCTTGCGCCAGACCAGCGCGAGGCAGATCAGCGTGACCGGCGCGACGATCAGCAGCGACAGGATGCCGATGCTGAGGCTGCCGGTGACCTTCGACACCGCGCCGGCAAAATAGGGACCGAGGCCGAGCCCGATCAACGTCGTGCCGATGAAATAGGTCGCGGTCGCCGCGCCGCGCATGCGTGGCAGCACGAGGTCCTGCCCGGTGGCGGCGGCGATGCCGACGTAGCAGCTCCCGAAGATCGCGCATGGTATGTAGCACACGAAGAATATCCGGATATCGCTCGTGGTGAACATCGCGACATAGAACGGCAGCGGTACCAGCGCGGCGAGCGCGGCGACCGGAATGCGTCCGGCCAGATGCCAGCGCCGGGCCCGGTCGCCGAGCCAGCCGCCGGTGATCACCCCGATGAAGCCGCCTGCCGAGCCGACGCCGCCGAGCGTCAGCGCCGCGAAATCCTTGGTCGCATACCAGGGCGGCACCCCATGCGCCGCCATTGGCACGATGAAGGTGCGAATGACGTAGGGAACCGCCCAGAACGCGCTGGCATAGCCGACGAACGAGATGCTGCCGAAGCCGACCAGCGCCAGCACGAACGTCGGCGTCCCCCAGATCAGGGCGTAGGCCGGCGGATCGCGCTGCTTCAACGACTGCGCCCAGCTGGCCACCGCATAGCCGCCAAGCCCAAGCGCCGCCCACTGCGGGATGTCGCCGGTGACCCGGATCAGCAGTGCCGCGAGAAGCGCGAAACCGAGCGCGGTGACGAAGTTGCGGAGCAGCGCCGCCCGCCCGAACCGCGCGATGTGGAAGAAGGTCAGCGGCGGCAGGACGCTCGAAAGATCGTCCCAGAACCTCGCGCCGACATTGGCGACGCGCGGCGGCGGCGGGAGTCCGTCGGAGCGCCCCCGGACCGGCTCGATCAGCGTCGCCACCCATGCCGCGATGACCAGCCCCGGCAGGCCGACGGCGAGCAACGCCGCTTGCCAGCCTACCAGCCCGAGCGGGCCGCCGCCGGGGTAATGCGTGTTCCACAGCCGGACGACGACCGCGCCGATCAGCAGCGAGATGCCGCCGCCGAGGTAGAGCCCGCTCGAATAGATCGCCAGCGCGGTCGCGCGGCGCTCGCGCGGGAACCAGTCGGACAGCATCGAGTAAGCGGCGGGCGAGGCGCTTGCTTCGCCGATGCCGACGCCGACGCGGGCGGCGCTGAGCTGACCGAAGCCGCTCGCCAGCCCCGACAGCACGGTCATCGCCGACCATACCGCCAGCCCGGCGCTGAGCAGCCGGACGCGCACCCAGTTATCTGCCAACCGTCCGAGCGGAATGCCAAATAGCGCATAGAACACCGCGAACGCCGTGCCGTACAGGAAGCCGAGTTCGGCATCGGTCAGGCGCAAATCGTGCTTGATGTCCTCGGCAAGGATCGAGATGATCTGCCGGTCGATGAAGTTGATCGCGTAGATGACGACCAGCAGTCCGAGCACGTAACGCGCATAGGCACCACCGACCGGGGGCATCTTCGCCCCTGCCGAGGCCGAATCCGCGCTGGCTTCGATCCTAATGTCGCGCTCCCCGGCGGCTTGATCGCCGCTTATACGCACTTGCTAGCAGGCGAGCGCGAGCCGGGAAAGCATTAGGCCGCGATGACCTTGCGCCGCCGCAGCACGGTGCCGACCATGCCGAAGCCGGCGATCATCAGTGCCCAGCTCGCCGGCTCGGGGACGGTGTCGAGGCCCGTCGCACCGAGGACCGAGCGGTATAGCGCCGCCTGAACCTGCGCGGTCGGGTGCGTGCCGTCGAACGAGAAATAGCCGGTACAATCGATGTTGCCGTTGACCACCGGGCGGTTGCCGATGCAATTTCCGGCCTGCGTGAACGGCGCGACGCCGAACGCGGCGGGGTTGGTGGTCAGCTGGGTAAAGAAGCTCTGATAGCTGAAGCGCAGCAGTTGGGTGCTTCCGAGCCCCGGCTGGATCACGTCGAGCCGCGCCTGCACCAGCAGCTCCAGCGGGATTCCCGTCGCATCGACGTTGGGGATGCCGGTGACCAGAATACGCCCGGCGCCGTGGGCGGCGAGCGACTGGATCGTGCCGGCCAGCGTGTCGAGCAGCGCCGTGGTGTACGCCAGAGGAGTCAAGTAACTGCCGAGCTTGCCGGACTCGAGGCCGAACACATCGTTGCCGCCGGCGTTGATGATGTAGAGCGCGCTCGCACTCGCGGTGTTGCTGGAGACTTTATAATAAGCGCCGAGCTGAAGCGCGAGGTCAGGAACGCCGCCGCCGACGTCGACGATACGCGCACCGCCGAAGGCAAAGTCGGTGCCGCCGAGCAGCGACGGGGTCAGATATTTGCCGTACAGATTCTGGCTGAGCAGATCGGTGTAGTCGGGGCCATTGGTGAAGCGACCCGGAGCATAGCCAGCCGCGCGCGGATTGTACTTATCGCCGACCGCGGCATCGACGTTGCCGGCATCGACGAGGCTGTCGCCGAAAACATAGATCGCGCTCGGCGCGGTAATAGCGGCGGCAGGTGCGGCGGTGATTACGGCCGCGAGTGCGAGATAACGAAGCATCGGCGAACTCCTCAGTGATTGAGTTTAATTGCGCCAGAGTTCGACGTATAGGAAGAGCTTATTTCGCTGGCGGCTTGAAGTTTCTATAGTCGATATCGCGCTCGCGCTGATATACGATTTTCCTTCCTTACTGTTTCGCTTCCATCCTTTCGGCAGACGCGAGGTGGTGATTTTGCTTGCTCCCCTGTTACGGTCTGGAAGCAGGAAGGAGCCAAGCAAGCCCCTCATTCCACCCCTGCCGCGCGCGAGCGGGCTAAAAAACGAAAAAAGCCAGAAGACTTCGCTCACTTGCTGGCGCGGGCATCCTCGCCGCCAGCGGCGATCAGCGCTTCACCGAGCTTCTTGAACTGCTCGCCGCCCTTGTCGGCCGAGCCGGCGATCTTGCTGATCGCGGCACCGAGACGACCAATCAGCGTCTTGATCCGCTCGACAGCGGGCTCGCTGCCTCCGAGCGGACGGTGCAGCGCATGCAGGTCGCGCGCGATGCCCTTGGCGCCGCGGACGTCGAGGTCGGCGAGTGCGTTCTGCAAATCCTCGATCAGGTTGATCGCGGCCCTCGGCTTGGTGTTCTCGATGCCCGGCGAAGATATTGGTCGTCGCGGTGCATTTCATGCTGCTGCACTCCACGAAACTGTGAACGTCCGGCAACCGGACAGTGACTTCAAGACCTCGCCGCCGTGGCCGTTGCCGAGGTAGCGTTCAGTCTCAAAATAGAGTGCAGTCAGATCACGGGAACCTGTTA
>JAYTHJ010000079.1:0-6104 GCA_043732725.1 Sphingomonadaceae bacterium
CAACGGCGCCCACGGCGGCTCCACTGAGGCAGCCCGCAGCCGAGGCCGGCTGGGAATTGCCGGTGACCGCCGCGAAAGCGGCGATGGCGGTGACGAAAACGATTTGGCGCATTTGGAAACTTCCTGGTCGATGCGGCAACAACGCGGCAACCGGGGAAAAGATCACCAAAGTAGCGAGCATTCGGAGCGCTTGGACGATGGCACTCGCATCGACGATGGTGGTGCGGGTGGTCGGAGTCGAACCGACACTCCTTGCGGAACCGAATTTTGAGTCCGGCGCGTCTACCAATTCCACCACACCCGCATCGAGCCGCTTGGCTTCCAGAATGACTTCTAGCGCATTTACGTCAGTTTAGGGAACCCCGTTCTAAACCGCGCTGAGAGCTTGCTTTCACGACAAATAAAAAAAGTCCGACAGAACCAGTACCAACCAATTTTTTGGGTCGGGCGCATCCGCTATTTGACCGCGGTGTGCCGTGCTCGGCTAGCCAAGCGCGGCACGGCAGGCAACGGCTTTGCTGATCGGGGCATGGCCTGCTCGGACGGCGGCACTTGCCTTACGCGCCGTGCTGTCGCACTCCAGCGCGATGGCCAGACCACCTCGCACCACCGGCGGCCGTCCGCCCGGAAACCGTCCGCCTGGCAATCGTCCGCCGCCGCGCGAGCCGTCCGCCGACGGCCCTGCGCGTCCAGTCCGCCCGGTTCGCCGCCGCGAGCCGGCTGGCGGGGCGGTACTTGCGACCACGCCGCGCGAACTCGAACGCCGGGCCGCGCAGCGCGCGCGTCAACGTCCCGAGCCCGGCAGCGAGTCGAACCCGTTCGGCGGGCGGCCGGTTAAACTGCCGCGCGGCCGCGCCAGCGGTGCAAGTCATGCCAGCGGGGCGCCACGGCGCGAACGCGGCGAGGCGCGCGTGGTCGCTGCCGCGGCCGTGCCGGGCAAGCACGAGCCGCAGCGGATTGCCAAGCTGTTGGCGCGCGCCGGAGTCGGCTCCAGGCGCGACATCGAGCGGATGATCGAGGAGGGACGCATCGCAGTGGACGGTACCGTGCTGGCGACGCCGGCGCATATCGTCGAATCGCTCGACGGCATCATGGTAGACGGCAGGCCGGTGCAGGCGATCGGCGTGACGCAGCTGTTCCGCTTCCACAAGCCCGCGGGCTTCCTGACCACGGCGCGCGATCCGGGCGGGCGGCCGACGATCTTCGACGCGCTGCCGCCGGGGCTGCCGCGGCTGCTGCCGGTCGGGCGGCTCGACATGAACACCGAGGGGCTGCTGCTGTTAACCACCGACGGCGCGCTCAAACGTAGCCTCGAACTGCCGGTCAACGAGGTGTCGCGGCGCTACCGGGTGCGCGCTTATGGCGAGGTCACGCAAGCCGTGCTCGAAAGCCTCATCGAAGGCATCACCATCGACGGCATGCGCTACGGCCCGATCAACGCCGACATCGAGCGGCGCACGGGAGCCAACTTGTGGCTCGGCATCACGCTGACCGAAGGTAAAAACCGCGAAATCCGCCGGGTGCTGGAGTTCCTCGGGCTGCAGGTATCGCGGCTGATCCGGGTGGCCTACGGCCCGTTCGAGCTGGGCGATCTCGACGTGCGGCAGGTCGAGGAAGTCAATGCGCAACAGATCGAGGGACTGCGCAAGAGTGTCGGAAAGGCTCGGGGGTGACGTTTCTCCCATTACTGCTCCCCTCGCCGCTTGGGGAGGGGAGCAAGGGGAGGAATTGCAGGCCCGTTAGCGGCAAGCCAAATCAACCGCGGTAAGCGCCATTACAGACGGCCTCTCCTTTGTCCAAGTGTCCCTTCCCCGCGGCCCCCTCCCCAAGCGGCGAGGAGTAACAATAAGAAAGTCACTCCCCATGCGCATCATCGCCGGCAAATGGCGCGGTCGTCCGCTCAAGTCGCCGCCGGGCGAAGCGACGCGGCCGACCGCCGATCGCGTCCGCGAGGCGCTGTTCTCGATGCTGACCAGCCGGCTGGGCGACTTCGACGGGCTGCGCGTCGCTGACTTATACGCCGGGACCGGCGCACTCGGGCTCGAGGCGTTGTCGCGTGGCGGCGCGCATGTCACGTTCGTCGAGAACGAGCGCGTCGCGCTCGACGTGCTCAAGGCCAACATCGCAGCGTTCGGGGCCGACCGCGACGCCGCGGTGCTGGCGCTGCCGGTCGAGGCGATCGGGCGCGCCGCGGTGCCGTATGACGTCGTGCTGCTCGATCCGTCCTACGGCGAGGGTAAGGCGCTGCCCGCACTGGCCCGGCTGCAGGCGCAGGGCTGGATCGCGCCGCATACTTTGGTGTCGGTGGAAACCGGCAAAGCCGAGCAACTCGCGGCGCCAGGGTTTGACATCGATGTGACCCGCGTGTTCGGCAAGGCGCGGATCACGCTGCTGCGCCCGGCACTGCTCTGACCAGCGACGGCGGACAGGCAAATCGCGATGAGCTTACGGGGAGGCACGTCGTCTGCCGGGCGACCGGAACGGAACCGCACCGAAGATAATTCGTTGGGGAGTAAGCAACCATTAGGAGTTTGCAATGAACACGTTTGCTGTACTGACGCGTGCCGCAACCGCCGCGTCGCTGATCGTGCTGTCCACGGCGGCGTATGCCGGCCAGGCCGAGATTGCGCGCCAGGCGATCGCCGCGGCGCGCGCCAAGCTCGACGCCAGCGAGAAGGTCGGCACAAGCGGCGAGGCGGCCAGCATGCAGTCGCGCGCCCGTGCTGCACTGTTGGAGGCTCAGGCCGATCTCGACCATGGTCGCAAGGCCGAGGCGATCGTCGCTGCGTCGCATGCCAGCGAACTGTCCGACAACGCGACGCTCGCGGCTAATCGGCGTCAGGTCGGGGCGGCGCGCGCCGAGACACGCGATGCTGCCGCTTCCGCCGCAGCAGCGCAGTCCGATGCCGCTGCTGCCAATGCCCGCGCCAGTGCGGCCGAGCAGGCGACCACGACCGCCAATGCTCAGGCCGAGGCGGCTCGCAATCAGCCGCCGGTGATCATCCAGACGCCGGCGCCGGAACCGGCTCCAACGACGACGACTACTACGATCGAGACAGATAAGCATGTGCGGCATGTTCCGGCGCACCGGGTTGTCCGCCATGTGGTCCACCATCCGGCCTCGACCGCCGTCTCGGAAAAGACCACGACGACGGTTACCACTCAGCCGCAGTAAGTTTGCGATTTGGCGCGGTTGATCGGCAGGGGGCGCGTCACATACTGCGGATCACTGCGGTCAGTTAACGCGCTTCCCGACGTCATAGCGGACGATCACCGGTCTCGTGCAGCCGCCGATCGTCCGCAGTACCTTCGGGATCAGGTTGGCGGGCGGCAACTGGTCGAGGCGCTACAGCGTCGGGCCGCCGGCAGGGCGTTGAAGCGACGTCCCCGCCTGTACTGCCCCGCGCTGCTGGCAAAATGGCTGCGCGCTGACGGCGAGTGCCGCGATGAGAGCGATAATCACCAAACAATCCTCACGTCTTGCCGACGCACCATAGCATCCCGAACGCCTGGCCACACGTCCAAAGTGAGGCGCAGAGACGGGGTGACAAACGCCGTGTTGTTCCTTACCTGTTCCCGATGCTGTCCGCCGCCCCTGCCTTGTCGCCCGAGCCGCCGTACCTCGCCGGGCTGAACGCGCCGCAGCGCGAAGCCGTGCTGACCACCGAAGGCCCGGTCCTGATCCTTGCGGGCGCAGGAACCGGTAAGACCCGCGCGCTCACCGCGCGGCTCGCACACATCCTGTATACGCGGAAGGCGTGGCCGTCGGACGTGCTGGCGGTGACCTTCACCAATAAGGCGGCGCGCGAGATGCGCCACCGCATGGCGGGGCTGGTCGGGCCGGTCGCCGAGGGCATGCAGTTCCTGGGCACCTTCCACTCGGTCGCCGCCAAGATGCTGCGGCGGCATGCGGGACTGGTCGGGCTTGAGGCGAACTTCTCGATTCTCGATACCGACGACCAGTTGCGGCTGCTCAAACAAATCCTCGCCGAGGCCAACATCGACGAGAAGCGCTGGCCGCCAAAGGCCCTTGCCGGGCTGATCGACCGCTGGAAGAATCGGGGCTGGACGCCGGCGCAGGTGCCGGCGGCGGAGAGCCAGGGGTTCGCCGACAGCAAGGGCGTCGCGCTGTACGGGCGCTATCAGCAGCGGCTCGCTGCGCTCAACGCGGCGGACTTCGGCGACTTGCTGCTGCACATGCTAACGATCTTCCTGAGCCATCCTGACGTGCTCGCCGATTATCAGCGCAAGTTCAAATACGTGCTCGTCGACGAGTATCAGGACACCAACGTCAGCCAGTATCTATGGCTGCGACTGCTGGCGCAGGAGCGCCGCAATATCGCTTGCGTCGGCGACGACGACCAGTCGATCTACTCGTGGCGCGGGGCCGAAGTGGCGAACATCCTGCGTTTCGAGATTGATTTCCCCGGCGCGACGGTAATCCGCCTCGAACAGAATTACCGCTCGACACCGTCGATCCTCGCTGCTGCTGGGGGGCTGATTGCGAAGAACAGCGGGCGGCTCGGCAAGACGCTGTGGACCGAGCGCGGCTTCGGCGACCCGGTCCGCGTCATCGGCGTCTGGGACGGACCCGAGGAAGCCCGCGTCGTCGGCGAGACGATCGAGCGCGTCAGCCACGAGGGCGCATCGCTCAACGAATGCGCCATCCTCGTGCGCGCGCAGTTCCAGACGCGCGAATTCGAGGACCGCTTCATCACCATCGGACTGCCGTACCGGATCGTCGGGGGTTTTCGCTTCTACGAGCGCGCCGAAATCCGCGACGCGATCGCCTATCTGCGCGTCGTCTCGCAGCCCGCCGACGACCTCGCCTTCGAGCGCATCGTCAACACCCCCAAGCGCGGTCTCGGCGACAAGGCGGTGCAGCGGCTGCACGGCTACGCGCGCGCCTCGGGGCGGCCGCTGACCGCGGCGGCGGCGGCGCTGGTCGAAACCGACGAGCTGACTCCCGCGGCCCGCCGCCCGCTCGCTAGCCTGATGCAGGACCTCACGCGCTGGCGCAGCGACGTCGTCAAGCTGCCGCATGCCGAGCTGGCGCGCGTCATCCTCGAAGAGTCGGGCTACATTCCGATGCTGCAGGCGCAGCGTACCGCCGAAGCCGACGGGCGGCTCGAAAACCTGACCGAGCTGACCCGCGCCATGGACGAGTTCGACAGCCTCGGCAGCTTCCTCGAACACGTCAGCCTCGTCATGGAGAACGATGCCAGCGAGGCCGAGGAGAAGGTCACGATCATGACGCTCCACGCCGCCAAGGGGCTTGAATTCGATCACGTTTTCCTTGTCGGCTGGGAGGAGGGCGTGTTCCCGAGCCAGCGCTCGCTCGACGAGGGCGGCAACGCGTCGTTGGAGGAGGAGCGACGGCTGGCCTATGTCGGCATCACTCGCGCCAAACGGCAGGCGACGATCAGCCATGCCGCCAATCGGCGTATCTATGGTCAGTGGACCTCGAGCATCCCGTCCCGCTTCGTCGGCGAACTGCCCGAGGACGCGGTCGCGGTGACCAATACCATGCAGGGCGGCGCGAGTCTGTGGCGCGCCGCGCTGTCGGCGAGCGACCCGTTCGCCGACGTGACGCGCGGCGCGGGCCGCGGCCCCGGCTGGGCGCGCGCCTCGGCGGTCGGCGGCGCTTCGGTGCCAGGGCGCGGCGGCTTGCAGATCGACGCCAAGGCAAGCGCGGTCAGCGTCGGGCAACCAGGCCGCAGCGACGTTGCGATCGGCGCGCGCGTCTTCCACTCGAAGTTCGGCTACGGCGCGGTGACCTCGATCGAAGGCAACAAGCTCGAAATCGTCTTCGAGAAGGCCGGCGCGAAACGCGTGCTCGACAGCTTTGTCGAGGTGGTCAGCGGGTGACGTGCGGTGCTTAGCGTGTAAGAATACCGAGATGTCAAAGCCGTGCTCCCCCTTCGACTTCCCCAGCTTTCGCGCCTTCTGGATCGCGCGGCTGTTCGGCGCGGTCGCGGGGACCATGCTGGTTGTCGTCATCGGCTGGCAGGTTTACGACATCGCGCGGGCGACGATGGTGACCAGGGACGCGGCGTTCCTGCTTGGGATGATCGGGCTGGCGCAGTTCGTGCCGTTGTTCGCCC
>JAYTHJ010000080.1:0-1750 GCA_043732725.1 Sphingomonadaceae bacterium
TCGCGTACGGCGGTGCACGCGAAATTTCGCGCTATTCTTCGCGACAATTTCGCGATCGAGCAGGCCGGCAATCGCTTGATCCGCCGCTATCGCAGTCAGATAACTCCCGCCCAGTTGGCAGCGTATCAAGCAGCATTGCCTGAATATATTATCAATCTCTATGCCGACCGCCTGTATAATTACACCGATGCCAAGATCCGGATCGGGCGTACCGTTCCGCACGGCGCGGCCGGCAGCGTCGATGTCTACTCGCGTGTCGAAACGCCGCAGCGTCAGCCGTTCGATCTGATCTGGGCGGTCGACAATGCTTCCGGCGGCAAGTTTCAGATCAGCAACGTCACCGTCTCGGGGGTTAATCTGGCGCTGACGCAGGAAGCCGACTTCTCGTCGTACATCGCCAAGAACGGCTTCGATGCGCTGGTCAACTTTTTGAAGTCGGCGAACGCCAAACCGGTCGCCTAGCTGCGATCGGCGCTAGCCGCGGTCAGCCCGAGGCGCTAGACGGCGGCGATGTCCATTCTGCTCCATCTTGTCTTCGGCGGCCGTGTTGTCGATCCCCGCAGCCTCGACTTCGAGGATCCCGCCAATCTGGATATCGTTGGCATATTCCCGAACTATGCCGAAGCCGAAGCGGCATGGCGGTCGAGTTCGCAACGCACTGTCGACGACGCGCAGATGAGATATGTCATCGTTCACCTGCACCGGTTACTCGAACCGGCTGCCCAGCCGCACGATTATATTTCGGGCTGACGCGCAAACGGCTGGGCGAACAGCAGCCCGGTGACGAAGCCGCCGATGTGCGCCCAGATCGCGACGCCCTGCCCCAGCAGACCGCCGCCGATTGGCCCGGAGTTGAACGCCACTGACGTCAGCAATTGCAGCCCGATCCACGCCGCGGCGTACCATGCTGCCGTCAGCGTCTCCGCCGAGACCTGCACGCCGAAAACCGTCCGTGCTTCGAGCTGGCTCCCTGCGAACAACACCGCATATGCCCCGAATACCCCCGCGATCGCACCGCTCGCACCGACCACTGGCATCACCGACGTCGGCGCGACAAGATATTGCAGGATGCCGCCGGCCAGGCCCGCAAGCAGGTAAAGCGCGGCGAAGCGCCAGCGGCCCAGCGCCCACTCGCAATATTTTCCCACCCACGCGAGGAAGACCAGATTGAGTGTCAGGTGAAGCCAGCCGGCATGCAGGAACAGCGACGTCACCAGCGTTAGCAACGCCGGGACACTACCCGGGACCCCGGCGACCGCGCCGCTCAGCCGCGCCGGGATCAGCGCGGCCCGGAGCGTCAACATCTCGCCGAACGCCGAGCCGCCAATCGTCACCGCGACCTGAACGAGGATGCACGCGATCAGCAGCCCGCGCGTGACCGGGGCCGGTGGCGGCTTGAAAGGCTTCATATCAGCCGTAACAACGGCCCGGTTTCAAGCAAATTCGGCGCTTCAGACAAATTCAACCTTCTCGATCTGGTAGTATTTGTCCCCCGACGGCGTCGTCACTTCGACTTCCTCGCCGAGCCGTCGGCCAATCAACGCCCGCCCCAGCGGTGACGAATAGGAAATCCGCCCGCGTTTGGCATCGGCTTCGGTCTGGCCGACGATCTGATAAGTCACCGGCTTCTCGTCCTCATCGAGCAATGCCACCGTCGCGCCAAATACGACTTTGTCGCCCGACAGCGACTTCGGATCGATCACCACGGCGCGCGCCAGCTTATCCTCGAGGTCCATTATCTGCGCTTCGA
>JAYTHJ010000081.1:0-1742 GCA_043732725.1 Sphingomonadaceae bacterium
GGCGGTCAGCCCCGACGGCAAGCGGCTGCTCGTCGCCAATTTGCAGAACGATTCGGTCAGCCTGATCGACCTCGCCAGCGGTAACGTCGCCGAGCGCGATCTGCGCCCCGGCATCGCCGACCCGGCCAAATCCGGGCAGCCGGGCGGCACGTTCCCGCGCGCCGTCGTATGGCTGTCGGACACCAAGGCCTATATCACCAGCGAACGCGACCGCGAGCTGATCGCGCTCAACATCGATGCGGCCTCGACCACGGCCCCCACGATCGGCGCGCACCTGACGACGCGCGGCCAGCCGACCGCGCTCATTATCAACAAGGCGCAGACCCGGCTGTATGCGACGCTGGCGAATAGCGACGCGGTCGTGGTCGTCGATCCGGCCCGCGACCGCGTGATTGCCAGCATCGCGACGACCGCCCCGGCGGCGATCTGGGCGAACGCCGCCAAGCTCGGCGGGGCGGGTAGCAACGCGCTGGCGCTGTCGACCGACGAAAGGACGCTGTTCGTCAGCAACGGCGGCGAGAATGCGGTGGCAGTGATCGCGCTCGGCAGCACCGACGCGAATTATGAAACAAGCGCCTTTCGAGCCTCCGAGGTCGTCGGGCTGATTCCGACCGGCTGGTATCCGACCGCCGTCGCCGTCACCCGCGCGGGCCAGCTGTTCGTCACCAATAACAAAAGCCAGCCCGGCCCTAATCCGGGCGGCTGCCGCAAAACCACCGACGCGCTCGAGGACGACCGCTCGTGCCAGGGTGCCAATCAATATGTCTGGCAGCTCGAGAAGGGCGGCCTGCTCAGTCTGCCAGTCCCGTCGGGAGCCGAACTCGGGCGGCTGACGCGGCAGGTCGCGGTCAACGACCACTTCCCCGGCTTCGACCATCGCTCGCGCGACCAGGCGACAATGGCGTTCGTTCGTGCCCGCATTCGCCACGTCATCTATATCGTCAAGGAGAACCGCACCTATGACCAGGTGCTCGGCGATCTCGGCATCGGCAACGGCGACCCGAAGCTGACGTTGCTCGGCGCGGCGATCACCCCCAACCACCATGCCCTCGCCCGGCAATTCGTGACGCTCGACGCGTTCTTCGACTCGGGTGAGAGCAGCAACACCGGCTGGAACTGGACGACCGCGGCGCGCACCACCGACTTTACCGAGCGCGAGGCTCCGGTCAATTATGCCGGGCGCGGGCTGCAATACGATCAGGAAGGCAACAACCGCAACGTCAACGTCAGCTTCGCGACGGCAACTGAGCGTCTCGCTGCCAACCCGCTGACGCCCGCCGATCCTAACATTCTCGCAGGGACCGCCGATGTCGCCGCGCCCGATGGCCCCGGCGGCGACGCCGGCCACGGCTATCTGTGGGACAACGCGCTCCGCGCTGGCAAGAGCGTGCGCAACTACGGTTTCTACGGCGACTTGTCGCGCTACGACAGAACCGCCTTCCAGTATAATGTCGGCATCCCGCTGACCCGCGATCCGTTCGCCGCCAAGCTGCAGGTGTTCTACACGACCAAGGCGGCGCTGCGCCCGATCACCGATCCGTATTTTCGCGGCTTCGACCAGTCGTTCCCCGATTATTACCGCTTCAAAGAATGGGAGCGCGAGTTCGATGTGGCCGCGGCAAACGACAGCTTGCCGCAACTGACGCTACTGCGGCTGGCGCACGATCACTTCGGCAACTTCAAGACCGCGATCGACGGCGTCGACACGATCGAGACGATGATGGCCGACAACGACTATGCGC
>JAYTHJ010000082.1:0-1737 GCA_043732725.1 Sphingomonadaceae bacterium
TGCGCCGTGCGAAACGCCATCAACCGGATGGTGTCGAACACCGGAATGGCGAATAGCAACGCCACGTCATCGGCCCTGAACGTCGCAAAGTCGTGATTATAGGCATAAATGCCGAGCAGCCCGAAGATCGCCGAGATCGCGTAGCTGCCGCCGTCGCCGAGGAAAAGCCGACCGCGCATATTGAACCATAGCAGTACCGCCAGCGCTACGAACACGGCAGCGACGAACGGCAGCAACGGCGGCGGTAGCCGCAACGCCAGCATTACCGACCAGATCAGCCCAAGACTGATCACCACGCCGTCCTTGCCGTCGGCCATGTTGACCGCGTTGAGTAGCCCGACGAGGCACAGCAGCGTGAACACCGCCGACCAGCCGCCGAGTAGCAGCAGCTGCGGCTGCCCGGAGAAGCGCACGAAGCTAACCGCGAAATCGGGCACATAGGTCACCACCAGCAGCAGCATCAGCACCGCCAGCAGCAGCCGGATAACCGCGCCGAGCTCGAAGCGATCGTCAGCGAGGCCGATCAGATACATGACCAGCACCGTCGCCGTAAACCACGCGACCTGAATACCGACTACCGGGCCGATCGACGGCGACAGCGTTGCGATCATCGTCGTCGCAACGAGCATTGCCGCGACTAGCGCCGTCCCGCCGACCAGCGGCGTGATCCGTTGATGCCGCTTGCGGCCGCCGTTTGGATCGGGAAAGTCGAGCAGCCCGAGCGTCTGCCCGATCGGCATGGCAAACCGACCTACGATCAGCGCGATCAGCCCGGCGGCAACCGCCACGGCCGCGGTGATCGCAAGTTCCTGCCCCGCTGGCATAAACGCCGTCCTTATGCTTGCCGGGCGGGCACGGCCACGGCACAATCGGCTCTAGCCTGCCACGGCGATGCGCGGCAAGTGGTTTGGGGAGCGGCAAGCGGTTGGGAAGCGCCGAACACATTGCAAATGTCGTGAGCGGAGAGAGCGACTTCATCGGCTGCCATGTCGCGCGTGCCTTGCTGGCGCGCGGAGAGACATTCGTCGGGATCGACAACCTCAACGATTACTGCGACCCGGCGCTCAATCGGACGCGGCTGGCGCAGTTTTCTGGGCAGGCTGGCTTCAAGTTCGTACGCGTCGATTTCGCTGACGCAGCCGCGCTGACGAGCGCGCTCGCGACGACACCGTTATCCTCAATCGTCCACCTCGGCGCGTAGGCGGGCGTGCGCCACTCGATCGACGCGCCTCGCGGTTACGTCAGCACCAACCTGGCCAGACACGTCAACGTGCTTGAACTGGCGCGTACCCGGCGCTTATCCGCACCTTGTCTAAGCGTCGTAGTCGTCTGTTTACGGGACCGACGCCAAGCTGCCGTTCAGCGTCGACGACCGCACCGACGCGCCCGCTTCGCTCTATGCAGCGACCAAGCGCGCCCACGAGCTGCTCAGAGAAAGCCATGCTTCGCTGTTCCGCTTGCTGCAGACAGACTTGCGCTTCTTCACCGTCCACTGCTCGTGGGGATGCCCCGATATCGCGCTGTGGCGTTTCACCGAAGCCGTGCTGCGTTGGAGGCCGCTGCAGCTGTACAACCACGGGACAATGTAGCGCGATTTCGCTTATATCGACGACATCGTCGTCGGCGCGCTCGACCGGCCGCCCGCCGACGACGGGTCGATCCATCCGGGCGGCTCGCTCGCAGCGCATGCGTTGGACAATCTCGGAACCGACATCCTCGCGGCGCTGCGGACTCTGT
>JAYTHJ010000083.1:0-1733 GCA_043732725.1 Sphingomonadaceae bacterium
CCAGTCGATCGAGTGCGGGCACGAAACAACTCCGGTCATCGCACGAGCCAGCGGTGCGGCGGTTAGGCCCTTGTGGGTTGCCGCCAACACCGCCACGTCAAGATGATGTCTGACACCGCTCGATTCTCTGCAACAACGACGCAGCAGCGCGCCGCACCAGCGGCATCGCCCAGTCTTCGGCGCGCCATTGCCGGACAGGTCTATGCGCTGGTCGGAGCGGGATCGCGCGCCATCGATCTCGACGAACCGCGCGGCGATGCCGGGCTGTTCGGGCCAGGGTCGGCGAGCTGGAAAGTCCATAGCGATTTCAACGCGATGATGATCGGCGGGATGAGCGCGCTGCTGGTGCAGATGCTGCATCCGGGCGCACTCGGCGGCGTCTGGGATCACTCGAACTGGCGCCAGGACCAGCTCGGGCGCTTGCGCCGCACCGCGCAGTTCATCGCCGGGACGACCTACGGCGGGACCGCGCAAGCTGACAAGCTAATCACGCGCATCCGCGGCATCCACGATCACGTTCACGGCACCCTGCCCGACGGCACGCGCTATGCGGCGAACGATCCGGCTCTGCTGACGTGGGTTCATGTCGTCGAGACGCACAGCTTCCTGCGGGCTTATCTGCGCTACCGTAACCCGCTGCTGCCGGTCGCCGAGCAGGACCGCTATTTCGCCGAGACCGCCGTCGTCGCGGCCAAGCTGGGGGCGGGCGACATCCCGCAGAACCGCCGCGAGATCGAGCGATACCTGCGCGATATCCAGCCACAGCTACGCTTCGATGCGCGAACCCGCGAGGTTTCGCAGAACTTGCTCAATGCGCCCGCGCCGACGCTGGCAACGGCGGCGTTCGGCCATCTGGTGCGCGACGCGGCAATCGACATGCTTCCCGGCTGGGCGGCGTCGATGCACGGGCTGCACGTCGCCGCGCCGCGACGGCCCGCGGTGCGGATCGGCGCGCTCGCGGTCGGCTCGATGCTGCGCTGGGCGATGCGCGACAACTCGTCGACGCGGGCGAAGGCGCGCATGTCGTAAGCGGCTGGGTCTTTCCGTTTACTTGCTGACCACAAGGATCTCGAACGACCCCGGCTCTGCTTGCGGCCGCCCCGCCCCGACAGCGGCGGCGTAGCGGGCGGCGGGCAGATAGACCTTGCCGGTCGCCGGATCGACCGCGCCGGTGCGGGCGCTCCTTTGCGTCGTGACGGTGCCGATGGCGTGCGGCGTGCCGCTAGTGTCGATGACCGTCAGCGTGCCGTCGGCGCCGGCGGGGACATAGGCGCGGTCGCGACTTGCATCATACAGCACCGCGTCGGGGTGTGCGCCGATGGCGACGTTCGCCAGCTGGCGACCCGAGCTGGCCTCGACGACGCTGGCGATGCCGTTTCCGCACGACGAGATCAGCGCGCCGCCTTTGGTGTACGCCAGCCCGCTCGGTCCGTCGCAACCGGTCAGCCTAATGCGGCGCATGACCGTGCGGGTCTTGAGGTCGACCATCGCCAGCTCGTTCTTGTCCTCGATGTTGATGAACAGATGCCCCTTGCCGTCGAGCGCGGCGAACTCGAGCGCGCCGCCGACGGCGATCGTCGCGAGCTGCTTCGCGGCGACCGGATCGATGATCGAGACAATGCCGTCGCCGGCGTTCATGACGTAGAGCATTTTGTCGTGAGGGTTGTAGACCGCGGCATCGGGCTTTTTACCCGTCTTGATGTCGGCGGTGACCTTGCCGGTGGTCGCGTCGA
>JAYTHJ010000084.1:0-1726 GCA_043732725.1 Sphingomonadaceae bacterium
GTTCCATGTGAAACTATCGTTCAAGCAATGCTTGTCGACGGTAACTTCCTATGGCAAATACGTCAACATGGCTGACGCAATTTCGCCTTCGACGGGCGCTTCCGCATTGTTCCTGCGCGAAACCGAGCTGCGCCGCGGCATCGAGCTGCTCTATTTCGGCTATGCCAATATGATCCGCGGCGCCGATGACCTGCTGCGCACGCGCGGACTGGGGCGAGCCCATCATCGCGCGCTTTACTTCATTGCCCGGCGACCGGATATGCCGGTCAGCGATCTGCTGCGGTTGCTCGGCATCACCAAGCAGTCGCTGAGTCGGGTGCTCGCCGACCTGCAGCAGCAGGGTCATGTCGACCTGATCGTCGGCGACCGCGACCGCCGCCAACGGCTGTTGCGCCTGACCGGGTCGGGAGCCGCGCTCGAAGCCGCGCTGTTCGAGGAGCTGCGCGACGGTATGGCGCGGGCCTATTCGACCGCCGGCCAGTCGGCGGTTACCGGCTTCTGGACAGTGTTGACCGGGCTTATCCCAGCGCCGGATCGACCGCTGATCGAGGCGCTTCAGCAGCTGTAACGCTGGGGGCATCGGGATGCCCCTCGGCAACCCTCGCGTCGTCGGTGCTCGTCTGGTCGCGCCGGCGAGCGAAGTAATTCGCGAAGCCTTCGGCTCGTGCCAGCTGCGAGTCGAGAGCCTTCATCGTGGCCGCGAGGTCGGCGCTCTCGTCGTCCAGCCACGTCCGGCTGACCTGCAGGTACAGCATGGTCAGCGCCTGGACGCGAGCCGCGCCGAACCAGCCGGTTGTTTGCACTCCGGCAGCGTCGGCGATGCGAGCGACAGATAGGCCCAGTGTCATCAGCATGAACGCCGCCAGCCCGGGATCGCGCCGCGCCGCCGATGACAGCGCCTGTGCGGCAGCGCGCTGGTCTTGCGCCGCATCGAATCGCTCCATGAACATGGCGAACAGCCGCTCGCGCACACTGGACGCCGGATCGGTGGCGGCTTCGGCCAGTGCGGCAAGGTCGAGCCGTCCGCCGTAACCGCGCAGCGCCGCCCAACGGTCGGGAACAGCTTCCGCGACTGCGACGCTAGTTGTTCCAGCTAATCCGGCTACCGTGCCGAGCCGCGCCTCGGACCAGCCATCGCGGCCAATGACTTCGAGCCAGACATCCAGAATGTTCATGCAGAAAAGCCTACGCTAACGCGCTCAACTCGCGCGAGCGGCTTTTTGCGGCTGCGACGGTGGCACGCATCAACGCCGGCAAATCGGCCTGCAGCACTTTCAGCGCGGCAAGCGTCGTGCCGCCCGCGCTGCTAACCGCTTCCCGCAACACCGTCGCCGATGCTCCGGGCTGCACGATCATCGCCGCCGCTCCGGCCACGGTCCGCACCGCCAGTTCCTCGCTCAGCAACGGCGACAGTCCGGCCGCAACGCCGGCCGCCGTCAGCGCTTCGATGAAGGCGAACACATACGCCGGACCCGACCCCGAAACGGCAGTGACCGCATCGAAATCGGACTCGCGGTCAAGCCACAGGCAAACGCCAACCTCGCTCATCAACGCCTCCGCTGCGATCCGATCGGCGCGATCATAACCGACCTCGAACAATGCCGTCACACCTTGCCCGAGCTGGGAAGCCAGATTGGGCATCGTGCGGATTATTCGGGCATCAGGAAGCTCGACCGCCAGCGCGGCGCAAGAAATACCGGCCATGATCGAGATTACCAGCGAATCG
>JAYTHJ010000085.1:0-1725 GCA_043732725.1 Sphingomonadaceae bacterium
AAATGGGTGGCGAAGCTATGACCTATCGCATGCGGGCCGGGACAGCCGGCCGTGCGGGTGCATCACGACCTGCTCGCGTCCGACCTTCCACCACTGCCGCAAAAGGGCGAGCCGGTCGGCCGCGAGCGTGGCGTTACGATATTGGCCGCGCTTGCCGCGCATCAGCATGCGCTCGCTGTCGATGTCGCCGACCTCGAGGGTCGCGACCGCGGCGACGCGCAGGCCAACGCCATAGGCGACCGACAGCGACGCCTGATGCGTGGGCGACGAATATGGCGTGTCGATCAGCAAGCAGATCCTGGGCCGCGACCTGCGCACAATTGGCCAAGCGCGGGACCCGGCGATCGGTGTCCAAGGATCAGCGCACCACGTCGGCCTATATCTACCGCGCGTTCTGCCCGATTGGGGGCAAAGGCACCGGCCTGGCGCTGCCACGATGCAACACCGAGGGCATAACGCTCCACCTTGTCGAGATATCGGCCGCCGTAGCGCGCGGCGCGCACGCCGTGCTTCTGCTCGATCAGGCGGGTGGCACGGCTCGAGGGCGCTGGTCGTTCCGACCAACATTACCTTCATGCCGCTGCCGCCGAAGTGCCCCGAGCTCAATCCGGTCGAAAACGTCTGGCAGTTCATGCGCGACAGCTGGCTGTCGAACCGCATCTTCAAATCCTGCGACGACATCCTCGACCAGTGCTGCTTCGCCTGGAACCGACTTACCGATCAGCCATGGCGCATCATGCCCATCGGACTGCGCCAATGGGCGCATGGGTGATGGTCAATGAGAGTTGGTATAAGGACTAATCTGGCAATTATCGTTTGGTTTCGTAAACAGAATCTAGGGTAAGAGGGGGGAACCGAAATGAAATTTGCAAACGTGGTGCGCGGCACAGTGATCGCGGCACTGCTGCTACCGATGCTGCCGGCGGCAGCGCAGATCAAATCGAAGCATTCGGAGTCGGCGGAGGCGACGCGCGCGGAGAAAGTCGGCGAGCTGCCGAACTGCTCCCGCCCGCCCGCTTGGAACGGTCGCGCTCGCCGAGCCTGAAACGCGCTGGTGGGGCGATCTCGGGCTAGCCTCGCCCGAGGCGCTGATCCGCGTCTATATCCAGAAGTCGCATTGCTTCCGGCTGGTCAACCGCTCGAACCGCGGCATGCAGAATATGCTGCATGAGCGAGCGCTCAATGCCGGGGGCGAGATGCGCCGTGGCGGCGACATCGGGAAGGGCCAGATGGTTGAAGCCGACTTCGCCGTCATTCCCGACATCGTCACCAGCAATAACAACAAAGATGACATGGACATCGGCGGCCTGCTCGGCGCGTTCGTGCCCGGCATCGGCGGCGCGCTGCTCGGTGGTATCAGCCTGAAGAAGCGTTCGGCGAACGTCGTGCCCAACGTCGCCAATAACAAATTGTCGGAGGAGTTCGTTACCGAAGGCCAGTCGAAAAAGAGCGACCTCGGCTTCGGTGCCGGTGCCGGTGCCGGTGCCGGGGTCTTCGGCGGCGGCGTCCTCGGTGCCGGCGGCACGACCGATTATGATAATAGCGAAATGGGCCAGGTCATCGCGCTCGCCTATCTCGACGCGTGTACAAAGCTCGTCGAAAATCTCGGCGGCGTCGGTGCCGCGATCGCCGGACCGCAGGCCGAGAAGCCGGTAACATTGAAGCGCCCGAGCCGGATGTTCGCTGCCGCCGCGATGACCTCGCGAATGGCGAAGATGCTCGATG
>JAYTHJ010000086.1:0-1719 GCA_043732725.1 Sphingomonadaceae bacterium
GACATCCCCGGGCAGGAGATCATCACCAAGGACAACGCCATCGTCGCAGTCGACGGCGTGGTGTTTTATCAGGTGCTCGACGCGGCGAAGGCGGCGTACGAGGTCAGCGATCTTTATAGCGCCATCGTCAACTTGACGACAACCAATCTGCGCACCGTGATGGGCAGCATGGACCTCGACGAGACTTTGTCGAAGCGCGACGCGATCAACGCCAGGCTACTCATCGTGGTCGATCAGGCGACGCATCCATGGGGCATCAAGATCACCCGCGTCGAGCTGAAGGACATCCGCCCGCCCGCCGACATCGTCAACGCGATGGGCCGTCAAATGAAGGCCGAACGCGAGAAGCGCGCCAACATCCTCGAAGCCGAGGGCAGCCGCGCCAGCGAGATTCTGCGCGCCGAAGGAGCCAAGCAGGGCCAGATCCTGCAGGCCGAAGGCCGCCGCGAAGCCGCCTTCCGCGATGCCGAGGCGCGCGAACGCTCCGCCGCCGCCGAAGCCAAGGCAACCGAGATGGTCAGCAGCGCGATCGCCGACGGCAACCCGCAAGCGCTCAATTATTTCGTCGCGCTCAAATATGTCGAGGCGATGCAGGCGTTCGCGACCTCGCCGAATGCCAAGACGATCTTCATGCCGATCGAGGCGAGCGCACTGGTCGGCTCGCTCGGCGGCATCGGCGAACTCGTGCGCGCGATCAAGCCGCTCGGCGACGGCGGCACGCCGGGCGCGAGCCGGTCCGGCAGCGGAACACTGCCGGCGGTACCGCCGCCCGCGCCGCGGCTGCCGAACCCGTTCGCATGAGCATCGTTCGCTTGAGCCTAGGCGCATGAGCTTCGTTGTGACGCCGTGGGTCTGGCTGATCGCCGCAGCAATGCTGGCGGGGCTTGAGGTGATCACGCCCGGCGCATCGCTGATCTGGCTGGCGGGCGCGGCGGCGCTGACCGCGCTGCTTAGCTGGCTGCTCGCGCCAGTGCTGGTCGTGCAGGTCGGCATCTTCGTCGCGACCGGCATCGCCCTGGTGCTGTTCGCCCGCGCCCGATTCGCCCGGCCCAGCGTCGCGGTGCATAGCGAACTCAATCGCCGTGCTGACCGCATGGTCGGCAGCCTCGTCACGGTGATCGAGCCGCTCGTCGCCGGACGCGGCCGGGTGCAGGTCGGCGACTCCCCGTGGCCAGCCACGGGGCCGGACCTGCCCGCCGGAGCGAGCGCGCGGATCGTACGGGTCGAGGGTACAACGCTGGTGGTCGAGCCGAACGCGTCGGCCGCCTGACCCGTCGCGCCGTCTCACATATGGATCGGCTTGCCCAGGACCGCCATCGCGGCTTCCTTCAGCGCCTCCGAGTGTGTCGGATGCGCGTGACAGGTGTAGGCGATATCCTCCGACGACGCCCCGAACTCCATCGCCAGCGCGGCTTCGGCGATCATCGTGCCCGCCACCGCCCCGATGATGTGAACGCCGAGCACGCGGTCGGTCTTAGCGTCGGCGAGCACTTTTACGAAGCCTTCGGTGTCGCGGTTCGCCTTGGCGCGACTGTTGGCGCTGAACGGAAACTTGCCGACCTTATACTCGATATCCGCGGCCTTGAGCTCCTCCTCGGTGCGCCCGACGGTGGCGACTTCAGGATGCGTATAGACGACCGCGGGGATGACGCCGTGGTTGACCAGCCCGGTCAGCCCGGCAATGTTTTCGGCACACGCGATGCCCTCGTCCTCGGCCTT
>JAYTHJ010000087.1:0-1718 GCA_043732725.1 Sphingomonadaceae bacterium
CAACAGATGCACGCGTCGACCGGCAGCGCATGGCTGCCGGTGCCCGTCATCGAGTATGTCGCAGCGCAGATCGGCATGCCGTATATGCGCGCCTACGAGGTCGCGACCTTCTACACGATGTACAATCTGAAGCCGATCGGGCGCTATATGGTGCAGGTTTGCGGCACGACGCCGTGTCAGCTGCGCGGCTCGGACGATCTGCTCAGGGCTTGCAAGGACAAGGGCCTGATCAAGGGCAGCAACACCGCTGACGGGCTGTTCACGCTCGCCGAGGTCGAATGCCTCGGAGCCTGCGCCAATGCGCCGATGGCGCAGATCAACGACGACAACTACGAAGACCTGACCTACGAGACGATGACGACGGTGCTCGACGCACTCGCGCGCGGCGAGACGCCGAAGCCGGGCTCGGCGATCGGCCGTACCGCGAGCTGTCCCGAGGGCGGACCGACGTCATTGCTGGAGATGACCAGTGCTTAACGACAAAGACCGTATCTTCACCAATCTCTACGGCTTTCAGCCGTGGAACCTCGAAGCCGCACGTAAACGCGGCGACTGGGCCGACACAAAAGAGTTGATGGCCGTCGGCCCCGACGCGATTATCGATGTTATCAAGGCGAGCGGCCTGCGCGGGCGCGGTGGGGCGGGGTTCCCGACCGGCATGAAGTGGAGCTTCATGCCCAAGGAGCCCAAGCCCGGCCGCCCGAGCTACCTCGTCGTCAACGCCGACGAGTCCGAGCCCGGCAGCTGCAAGGACCGCGAGATCATGCGTCACGATCCGCACAAGCTGATCGAGGGCACATTGCTTGCCGGCTTCGCGATGCGCGCGTCCGCCGCTTACATCTACATTCGCGGCGAGTACGTGCGCGAGGCCGAGGTGCTGTTCGCCGCCGTCGCCGAAGCCTATGCGGCCGGGCTGATCGGCAAGAACGCCTGCGGCTCGGGCTATGATTTCGAGGTCATCGTCCACCGCGGCGCAGGCGCGTACATCGCCGGTGAGGAAACTGCGATGCTCGAAAGCCTCGAGGGGAAAAAGGGCTTGCCGCGCCTGAAGCCGCCGTTCCCCGCCGGGGCCGGGCTGTATGGCAACCCGACGACGGTCAACAACGTCGAGTCGATCGCGGTTGCTCCGGCCATCCTGCGGCGCGGCGCGGCGTGGTTCGCCGGCATTGGCCGCCCGAAGAACGAAGGCACGAAGTTGTTCCAGATCAGCGGCCACGTGAACCGCCCGTGCGTTGTCGAGGAGGCAATGGGCGTGACCTTCCGCGATCTCGTCGACACGCACTGCGGCGGCATTCGCGGTGGCATGGACAATCTCCTATGCGTCATCCCCGGCGGCTCGTCGGTACCGTTGGTTCCGGCGCACGAGATCATCGACTGCCCGATGGACTTCGACGCGTTGCGCGATCTGAAGAGCGGCCTGGGCACCGCGGCAGTGATCGTCATGGACAAGTCGACCGACGTCGTCCGCGCCATCGCCCGGCTGAGCTATTTCTACAAGCACGAGAGCTGCGGCCAGTGCACTCCGTGCCGCGAAGGCACCGGCTGGATGTGGCGTGTCATGGAGCGCCTCGTCACCGGCGACGCCGAGTATCACGAGATCGATCTGCTGCTCGAAGTCACCACCGAGATCGAGGGTCACACGATCTGCGCATTCGGTGACGCCGCGGCGTGGCCGATCCAAGGATTAATCCGCCACTTCCGGCCCGAAGTCGAAGCGC
>JAYTHJ010000088.1:0-1713 GCA_043732725.1 Sphingomonadaceae bacterium
CCCTGCGCGGGTGACACGTTGGGCGAACTGCGCGCGCTGGTCGCCAGCTGCCGCATGCCGGTACCGACCGAACTGCCGCCGGCGCTGGCGTGCCTCGTCGGCTATATGGGCTTCGAAGCGGCCGCGCTCGCCGAACGCCTACCCGCGCCCAAAGCCGACGTGCTCGGCGTACCCGACCTACTGTTCGTCCGCCCGACATTGCTGCTGGTCTTCGACCGGCTCAAGGACGAGCTGTTCCTCGTCGCGCCGGTATTTCCCAGCGAGCACAGCGCCGAAACGGCGTACGCGCGGGCCACCGAGGCGATCGAGACCGCCACCGCCAAGCTGGCACAGCCGGTGCCTCCGCACGCTCGCGTGACCAGTCCGCTGCCCGATGGTCAGCCGCACGCGGTGCTCGCCCCCGACCGCTATGCCGCGATGGTCGACGCCGCGCAGGACTATATCGCCGCGGGGGACATTTTTCAGGTCGTGCTGGCGCAGCGCTTCAGCGTCGACTTCCCGCTGCCGCCGCTCGACCTGTACCGCGCGCTGCGGCGGATCAATCCCTCGCCGTTCTTGTATTTCCTCGACCTGCCGGGCTTCGCGCTGATCGGCTCGAGCCCCGAAATCCTTGTGCGGGTGCGCGACGGCGAAATCACGATTCGCCCGATCGCCGGAACCCGACCGCGCGGGCGCGATGCCGTCGACGATGCCCGGCTGCGCGACGAGCTGCTCGCCGACGCCAAGGAACTTGCCGAACATCTGATGCTGCTCGACCTCGGTCGTAACGACGTCGGACGCGTCGCCGCCCCCGCCAGCGTTGTCGTCACCGACAAATACGGCGTCGAGTTCTACAGCCACGTCATGCACATCGTCTCGAACGTCCGCGGCACGCTCAGCTCCGATAAGGACGCCATCGACGCGCTGCTCGGCGGCTTTCCGGCCGGCACCGTCAGCGGTGCGCCCAAGCTCCGCGCCATGGAGATCATCCACGAGCTCGAAGCCGAGAAGCGCGGGCCGTACGGTGGCGGCGTCGGCTATTTCTCCCCCGACGGCGCGCTCGACAGCTGCATTGTGCTACGCACCGCGGTGGTCAAAGACGGCGTCATGCACGTCCAGGCCGGCGCCGGCATCGTCGCCGACAGCATCGCTGCCGCCGAGCAGTGCGAATGCGAGGCGAAAGCTGGCGCGCTGATCGCTGCGGCCCGTGAAGCTCTCCGGCAGGCGAGCGAAACCGGCTTTGGGCAATGACAAGCCGCACCGAGCGCGAGGGCTAAACAGATCCGCGGATGTTTCCGTGACCCGCTTCATCACCCGGTCGCATCATGCGCCTCGCCGCGGCGCTGCGCCGTGTAGACCACCGATCGCGTTCTAGCGTAGACCAAGTCCGCAAAGTAGCGAGGAAGCAGTCATGGTCAAAGCAGTCTGGAACGGCGTCACAATCGCCGATAGCGACGATACCGTCGTCGTCGAGAATAACCACTATTTCCCGATCAGTGTAATCGACCCCGCGCTTCTCAAACCAAGCACGACGACGACGGTATGCGGCTGGAAAGGCACCGCCAATTACTACACGCTCGCTGCCGGAGGAGCCGAGAACAAGGATGCGGCGTGGATTTACGTCGAGCCGAAGGAAAAGGCGGCGAACATCAAGGGCCGGGTGGCATTCTGGAAAGGTGTTAAGGTCGGCTAGTTCGTTGTAGCGCGGTCGACACGGCGGCCTTGTTGAGCATC
>JAYTHJ010000089.1:0-17233 GCA_043732725.1 Sphingomonadaceae bacterium
TCCACCGACACGGTCGGGTAGACGTAGAAGCAGTCGACTTCCGGCGGCTTCGATACTGGTGACGGCGCGCGGGTCGCCGTGCCGTTCGCATCGACGGTCGTCGCGGTGACGTCGGCCGCGCACACGTCGTCGCGGCGGGCATGGCACAACCACGTCGCCGGCTGACGGTAGTCGGGTGCTGCTGCAAGCGCGGCGGCAGCGAGCAGGGCGAGCATTTAATGCGCCCCCATCGGCTGCATGATCCGCAAATCGTCCGCCACGAACGTCCGTACACTCGTCCAATAATGATAGGCGGCCCAGAACCCCGTCAACGACAGCGCCAGCAGCGCGTCGCGCAGGCTTTCAGCATTACCGAGGCGCGGGGCCAGTCCGTCGCTGATGAAGCCGACCACGACAGGTGCGATGATCAGATTCGCCACATTGGCGGTCAGCAGGCTGATTGCCATGCCCTGCGCGCGCATCGACGGCGGCAGGAAATTGAGCAGCAGCGCCATTGTCGGCCCGACATAGAGGTAGATCGCCGGGACCACGATCCACAGCATCGCGGTCGCCACCGTCAGCGAATGCGTCCAATAAATAAGAAACGACGGCACCGTCGACACCAGCACCACAGCGGCGAGAAACTGAGCGATCCGCCGCGGCTGGCGCATCGCCGGTAGCGCGAGGATGACGCCGGTCGCCACTGTCGCGCCGATACCCGCCCACAGATAGATCGTGCCGAGCCGCGCGCCGGCATCGGCCGTGCTGAGGCCGTAAGCGCGCTGTAGGAACGTCTGCGTCCAGTACATCAACCCCCACCCCCACAGGCAGATCACCGTACCGGCGCAGTTGATGTGCCACGCCGACCGGCACGACCACATAAAATGCAGCGTCTCCAGCAGCGACGTCTTCGCGGCCGGCTCGACTGCCTCGAACCGCCCGCGCACAGGCTCGCGCAGGGTCGCCAAGATGACGATCCCCAGCCCCACGCCCGGCAACCCAAGCGCGATGAACGCCGCGCGCCAACTATGGTAATGCTCGACCACCATCCCCGCGACATTCGAGCCGAGCCATGCGCCGAGCGGCAGGCCGAGCGCGTATACCGTCAGCGCAAACGCCCGGCGCTGCTTGGGAAAATAATCCGCGATGATCGAGGTCGACGACGGCGTGCCGCCCGCCTCGCCGACACCGACGCCGATGCGCGCGACGAGGAACTGCACGAAATTCGTCGTCAACCCGAGCAGCGCCGTCATCGCCGACCACAGCAACAGCGATGCGGCGACGATATTGCGGCGGTTCGAGCGGTCCGCCAGCCTCGAGATCGGGATGCCGATAGTGATATAAAACAGCGCCAGCGACACGCCGGTCAGGAGCCCGACGCCGGTATCCGACAGCTGGAACTCGAGCCGGATCGGCTCGAGCACGGTCGACACGACGTAACGATCGGCGATGTTCATCGCATAGACGAAGCCGAGCACCGCGACGACGTACCAGCGCGCGCGGTCGAGATCTGTCGTCATCGATTCCCCCCGGTGGCGCGCTCCCACAACTCGCTCAGCGCCGACGTGTAACTGGCGGCGAAATAGACCTCGACGTCAAGCGGTCCGATCGCGGCAATCCAGACCGGCACGTGATGGATGATAGTCGCGGCAACGCCGCTGTCCCCGAGCGTGGCAATATCGAACCAACCGCTGACGGTAAGCAGCTCGCGTGTGTCTCGGCCGGTAATCGAGGCACGCATCAGGCCGCCGCCGATGGCGGCGAGCGCGCCGGTGTCGCCGTGCCTCGCGGTCAGCGCCTCGAGATGGGCCGCCGCGCCGATCAGCCACCAGCGCCGCGGTTCGACCCGCAGCGTGCGGATGCCCGTCAACGCTAGCTCGCCCGTCCACAGGTCGAGGACGATGACGTCGCCCGCCGGCGCGATCGCGACGCTCGCGTCAATCACGATAGCGCGCGCCGGCGAAATCGTAGAACAGCGGCTCGGTGATGGTGACCTCGACATGGCGCGCGCGCGTCGGCGACGTGGCAAGCAGGCTTTCGCCGGTCCGCGCGCGGCCGCCCGCCAGCAGACCAAGGGCGATGCTGCCGGGTTCGAGCACCCGTCCGGCCGCCGACGTAACATGGCCCTCGATCGCCGCACCGTGCCCGGCCACCAGCATCGCGCCTTCGGGGATCTCGGCCGCCGCGGTCAGTCCGACCAGTTGCAGCCGGTGCGGATCATGCAGAGCAGGGCGGCTCAAGGCAGACGCGCCGACGAAGCCGCCCGCCTTGCGAAGCATGCGTTCGAGCCGCAAGTCATGCGGCGTGGTGCGCCCGTCCGCCTCCGCCCCGACGACAATATGGCCTTTCTCGATGCGCAGGTATTCGAGCGCTTCAAGGCCGTAGGGAACCGCCCCGGCGGCGGCGAGCGCGTCCCAGACCGGCCCGGCGTCATGACCTGGCGCGTAGAGCTCGAAGGCGCGCTCGCCGCTATAGCTGGCAGCGAGGATGAGGACGGGGATGCCGGCGATGGTGCCTTCGCCGACGCCCATGTGCGCCGGCGACGCGGTA
This sequence comes from Sphingomonadaceae bacterium, assembly GCA_043732725.1. Classification (GTDB taxonomy): domain Bacteria; phylum Pseudomonadota; class Alphaproteobacteria; order Sphingomonadales; family Sphingomonadaceae; genus Polymorphobacter_B. The sequence goes on from JAYTHJ010000089.1 coordinate 2,530, forward strand.
CCGGTCAGCCCCTGCAGGATGCCCAGCGCCTGCGGCCCAGCCAACGCGACCCCAGCGAAATGCTCCTGCTGCGCCACCACCGACACCCGCAGCTGCGGTGCGAGAACAGCGTGGACATAGCCGAGATGCGCCTCCATCCGGTCTGCGCCGCCGGTCGAACTGGTCAGCAGGAAGCGGTTTTCAGCCAGCCGCCAGACGGTGCCGTCGTCCGTCACCATGCCGTCCTCGCGCAGCATGAAGGTGTAGCGCCCGCGCCCGACCTTCAGATTGCCGACGCCCGTCGCGCAGACGATCTCGAGTAGCGCCGCCGCATCGGGGCCGCTGACCAGGAATTTCGCTAGCGTCGAAACATCGACGATGCCCGCCGCGGTGCGGACCGCGCGGGCCTCGCGAAGAGCAGCCTGATGCAGCCTCTCGCCCGGCTGCGGATAGGCTCGCGGGCGGTGCCAAAGTCCAAGCGGCTGCCACAGCGCGCCCCTGTGCCGGTCGAACAGCGCCAGCCGGCGGCTGGGCGCGGCATGGCCGCCGCCGTCGGCGCCCGCCAGCGCGCCGAGCGTCAGCGGCGTATAGGGTGGCCGGAATGTCGTCAGCCCCGCCTGCGGGATCCCGACCGCCTCCTTGCTTGCCAGCCGCGCGAGCGCCGCCATATTGCTGGTCTTGCCCTGATCGGTCGCCATGCCGAGCGTCGTATAGCGCTTCAGATGCTCGACCGAGCGGTAGCCCTCCGCCCAGGCGAGATCGATATCGGCGGCCGTGACGTCGTTCTGGAAATCGATGAAGCTGTGTTTGGGCTGCGACAGCGCGGCATCGGCAGCCGCAACGGCGGCGACTTCTCCCGCTGCCGCCCCGACGCTGATAACATTCTGCAACGTTGCGGCGGGCACGAACGCCTGAATATCTTCCCGCCAGTCGAGCTTGCCGCCGTCGTGGCTGTGCAGGTGAACGGCGGGCGTGAAGCCACCCGACATCGCGAGCAAGTCGGCGTCGAAGCGGCGTTGAACGCCCGCGATCGTCGCCGTGACGGCAATAAAGCCGGACTGCTTGCTGTGCGTCGCTACCGGCACTGCATCGGCGAACACGGGAAAGCGGGCCTGCGCTGCTGCAATCGCCGCGCTCGCAGTTTCGGGGCGCGCATCAAGGATCGCCACGACGTCGCCACCCGCCTCGACCACGGCATCAGCCGTCCGGTACGCATCGTCGTTGTTCGTTGCGATGATCACCCGTTGGCCCGGCAGCACCCCGAAGCGCCGGATGTATGTCCGTACCGCGCTGGCCAGCATGACGCCCGGCCGGTCGTTGCCGGCAAACGTCAGCGGGCGCTCGGTTGCCCCGGTCGCTAGCACGATGCGTTTGGCGCGAACATGCCAAAGCCGTTGCGCCAGTACGCCCGGCTCGCCGGGTTCGAGCAGCTGTTCGACAAGCGTGCCGAAGCCGTGATCCCACAGGCCGGACGCGGTGGTGCGCAGCAGGATGCGCCCGCCAGCTGCCAAAATCACCGCGAGAGCCGCTGTGATGGACCCTGTGTCGCCGTCGGATAACAGGCTGCCGCCAGCCACCGCGTCCTGCTCGACCAGCAGCACCCGCTCGCCCGCCTGTGCCGCGGTGCTCGCAGCCGTTAGCCCGGCAGGGCCGCTGCCCACCACCAGCACGTCGCAGAACGCCGCGCGGTGCTCGAACGTGTCTGGGTCCGCGGCCGTCGGCGCACCGCCCATCCCCGCGGCACGGCGGATGAAGCGTTCGTAGAACATCCAGCGCTTCGGCGGCCCGAAGAACGTCTTGTAGTAGAACCCCGCCGCGAAGATCGGCGCGGCCAGCCCGAGCACCGCGCCGAGGTCGAAGCGCAAGCTCGGCCAGCGGTTCTGGCTGGTGGCGACCAGGCCGTCATAGACGAACACCTGCGTAGCACGGGTGTTCGGTTCGCTGCGTCCGCCCGCGCCGACGGTGACGAGCGCGTTCGGCTCCTCGACGCCCGCTGCCATGATGCCGCGCGGGCGATGGTATTTAAAACTGCGCCCGACGACGCGCACGCCGTTCCGCAGCAGCGCCGCCGCGAGCGTGTCGCCGGGCCGCGCGCGCATCGGTACCCCGTCGAAGCTGAACGCCAGCGTTGCTTTATCATGCCGTCGTTCCAGCGACGGAATGACAGGCGGATTGGAAGCATCGTTCATGCCGCGCGCACCAACTCGATGGCGTGCGTCACCCGGTGGCGGCGCAGCACCAGCCACTGCCGGCAGCCGAAGCTGTGCCGCCAAAGTTCGTCGTCGATACCTTTGGGATTGGCGCGTTCGTACAGCGTCCGCATCGCTTCTGCTGCCTCCATATCAAGCGTCACCACAGCGTCCAGCGTGCGGTCGTAGACGAATTCGGCCTGCGCCCGCGCGCCGCAATGGGGGCAGTCGATCAGCAGCATCTAGCGCAGCTGCGGCATCGGGCCGGCACCGGCCTCGTCGATCGTCGCACCTCGCGCGAACCGGCCGAGGTCGAACGGCGCGGCCAGCGGATGCGGGGCACCGGTCGCCAGCAATTGCGCATAAGCGAAGCCCGACCCCGGCGTCGCCTTGAAACCGCCGTAACACCAGCCGCCGTTCATATAGAGGCCGTCGACCGGCAGCGCCGAGATGATCGGCGAGCCGTCGAAGCTCATATCGGTGGTTCCCGACCAGCAGCGCACCATGCGCAGCCGCGACAGCGCGGGCACCAGCGCGATTGCCTCCGCAGCCGCTTTCTCGACCCGCGGCACCAGCCCGCGCTGCGCATAGCTTGGAAACTGGTCCGGATCACCGCCGAGTACGATGCCACCCTTGTCCGACTGGCTGATATAGCAATGCAGCGACTGCGACATGATCACGGTATCGATCATCGGCTTGACCGGCTCGGTAACGAACGCCTGTAAAGTTTGCGCTTCGATCGGCAGCTTGATGCCCGCCAGCGCCGCCACCGGGCCGCTGTTGCCGGCGACGCAGATGCCGACCCGGCCCGCGCCGATTGCGCCCCGCGTGGTGTCGACGCCGGTAACGCGCCCGCCCGCCATGTGAAAACCGGTGACTTGGCAGTTCTGGATGACATCGACGCCAAGCGCGTCGGCGGCGCGCGCATAACCCCACGCAACCGCGTCGTGCCGCGCCGTGCCGCCGCGCCGCTGGATCATGCCGCCGTGGACTGGGAAGCGCGCGTCGGGTGACATATCGAGCAGCGGCACCAGCCCACGCACCTGATCGCGGCTGAGCAGTTCAGCATCGATGCCGTTACACGCCAGCGCGTCGCCGCGCTGTGCGAGCGCGGTCATATCGCTGTCCGAATGGCCGAGCAACAGCGCGCCGCGAGGCGAGAACATGACGTTGAAATTGAGCTCGTCGCTCATCCCCTCCCACAGCTTGAGCGCCATCTCGAAGAAATTGTGCAATACCGGCTGGCGGTAGTTGGAGCGGACGATCGTCGTGTTACGCCCGGTATTACCACCGCCGATCCAGGCCTTTTCGAGAACGGCGATGTTGCGGATGCCGTGTACCTTGGCGAGGTAATACGCCGTCGACAGCCCATGCCCGCCGCCGCCGATAACGATGACGTCGTAGGACTTCTTCGGCTCCGGATCGCGCCACGCCCGGTCCCAGTGGCGCTGCCCGGTCAGCGCGCCCTTGGCCAGCGCCCACGCCGAATAGCGCGTCATGCCGCCCAGCCGCGCTGCTCGCGCCAATCGGGTTCGAGCGCGGCAAAGCGCGCGAGACCCAGCTTGGCGATGTCGGCGAACGAACACGCGCCGTCGACCACCAGGTCGCGCACCGCGTGACCGCTCGCCGGTGACAACCCGAAGCCGACCCCCGACATCGTCGCCATGGTGATATTCTCGATGCGGTCGAGGATCGGGCGGCCGTCGGGCGTATTCTCGACAACACCTGCCCACGACCGAATGACGTTCAGGTGCGCGGCCTTGGGGAACATCTCGGCGACGCGACGCGCGAGATTGCGGATCAACGGCGACGCCGGGCGCGCTTCCGGCCCCTGCGCCGTCGTGCCGACCCATTCATGCGGACCGCCGCCGAAGGCGAGATTGCCGCGTAACGTCTGCCGCCCGTACAGCCCGTTGCCGTCGACGCCGCCGATCGGCATTAGCGGCGCGGGCTCGGTAACCATCATCTCGGCGCGCGCTGCAGTAACGGGGAAATCGATACCGATGTCGCCAAGCAGCATCCCGGACTGCGGCCCGGCGGCGACTACCAGTGCGTCGCAACCGATGCGGCCCGCCGCAGTGTGGACCGCGACGGCGCGACCGCCGGCAGTTTCGATGCTGGTCACCGCGCTATGCTGCCGGATACGTCCGCCCAGATCCTGCAAGGCCCACGCATAAGCCTGTACCGTCCGCTGCGGATTGGCGTGCCCGCCGAAGTGCAAGTGAATGCCGCCCAGGCAACTGGCGTCGGTCAGCGGGACCAGCTGCTGGGCTTGCTGCCCGTCGAGCGGATCGACGCGGTAGCCCATCGCACTGCACATCCGCCCCACCGCCAGATAATGATCGAGCAGCGCCTGATCGCGCTGGATGATGATGCGTTGGCGCTGATATTCGGTCGGATAGCCGAGCAGTTCGTCCATCTGCGGCCACAGCCGCTGTTCCTCGGCAAACAGCGGGCTTTGGTAATGCGAGGCCCCGCCACCGTTGCGCCCCGACGCCTCCCAGCCGACGATGCCCTTGTCGAGGACCAGCACATCGATGCCCGAGCGCGCCAGCCACCATGCGGCACTTAGGCCGGTCACGCCCGCGCCGATGATGACGACAGCGGCGGCGTCAGACATGCATGTTACCGCCATTGGCGACGATTTCGGCTTCCCGTGGCGTGCCGATGTCGGCGTAAGGCGTCCATTGCGTCGGAATGCCGAACCACACGTCCCAGCCCGCGGCCATGGCGGGCAGTTCCTGCCAGTCGGCGAGTAACCCGAGCGGCACCGGGCGGACGGGGGCGCGGAAGCTGGCGATCGGGACTTCAGCAATCGACACGCCGGTTGCCTCGGCAAGCAGGCACGCCACCTGCGTTCGGCAGCGGCGACCCTGACAAAGCCCCATGCCGGCACGCGTCAGCCGCTTAATCTGGTCGGGATGCGCCGGTCCGTCGGCGGCGAGCGTCGCCAAGCTCCGCGCCGCCTGCGGCACAAGCCGGTCGAGATAGCGCGGCGGCTGGACGCCGAGCAGGTCGGCGCGCGTCACCGCCTCGCATTGGCAGACAATGGTGTCCGGCGCGGCGTAACGACCCAGCACCCGCGACCACGCGGCGATATACGCCATGTCGGGCAACGGCCCGGCGGCATCGCCAACGACCGTCGCGCTGCCACCACCCGCCTCGAGTAGTTCGGTCGCGGGCATGGTGCCGAGCGCGAGGCAGACCGTGTCGCAGGCAATGGTCGTGCCGTCGGCGAGGGTCACGCCGGTGACGCCGTCGATGCCGCCGGAAGTTGCGGCGATGGCGGTGCCGAGATGGAACGCTATGCCCGCGCCACGAACGCGGTCGGCCAGCGTCGCCGTACCCTGCACCGCACCCAGCACCTCGACGATTGCCGCCACGTCGAGACCCCGGTCGTGTGCGAGCAGCGCCGTCTGCAGCGCGAGATCACCCGATCCCAGCACGACCATGCGCCGTGTCGCCAGCGCATCGTAGCGCGTCAGCAGCGCGTGAAAGCCCTGCACGCCGATTACGCCGGGCCGGTCCCAGCCGGCAAAGCCCAATACGATGTCGCGCGCGCCGGTCGCCAGTACCAGTTCGCCGAAGCCGACCATCCACGCCCGCTCACTGTCGGCAAGGCCAAGCATCGCTTCTGGCAAGGTCTGCAAAGCGGGGCCGGGGCGGTACAGCCCCCATGCCACGGTGCCGAGCCGGACCTCGATGCCCGCTTCGAACACCACTTCGAGCGCCGGGTTGGTGGCGAACAGTTGCTCGACCATCCGCGCGCTGGTCTGCACGGCGACGGTCGCCCGTCCGCCGAACAAGTACGGCACGTCACTACCGATCAACGTGCCTGCCACCGGGTTCTCGTCGACCAGCAGCACGGTCTTGCCGGCCTGCGCGGCGCTGAGTGCCGCCGCCGTGCCAGATGCGCCTGCGCCAACGATCACGACATCGTAATGAGCCTCGGCGGGCGCGAGCTTGCCGTTCAGGTCATGGTCGTCGCGCCCCGTCACACCGCTTCCAGCGCCTGGCACAAATCGTCAATCAGATCGTCGACATGCTCGATGCCGACCGACAGCCGCAAGGTCGCCTCGTCGATGCCGACGACATCGCGCCTGGCCTTGGATACCGAGTAATGCGTCGTCGTCGCCGGATGCGTGATCAGCGTCTCCGACCCGCCGAGACTGACGGCAAAGCGCACCAGCCGCAACCGATCGAGGAAACGGAACGCCGCCGCCTCGCCGCCCGCCACCCGAAACGCGAAAGTCGATCCCGCCGCCTTGCACTGCCGCTCATACACAGCGCGCGCCGCGGTGCCGGCAGGCGTGAAACCGAGGTAAGTGACGCTTGCCACTTTCGCGTGGTCGCGAAGGAATTCCGCCACCGCCTCGGCGTTCGCCATCGCGCGTTCGACGCGAAGGTGGACGGTCTCCATCGACCGCAGCAGCAGCCAGCAGGTATACGGATCGAGCGGGCTGCCGAGCGTCGTTCGCAACAGCCGCAGCGGCTGGATCAGCGCTGCGCTACCGCTGACGCCGCCGGCCAGCAGATCGCTGTGTCCGCCGCAATATTTGGTCAGCGACGTCATGCACAAATCGATACCGAGTTCGATCGGGCGCTGCATCGACGGCCCGAGCAGCGTGTTGTCGATGACCACCAGCGCGCGCGGCGTCAGCCCCGCGGCGATCCGCACGACCAGTTCGATGTCAACCAGCGACGCCGTCGGGTTCGCCGGCGTCTCGATCACGATCAGCTTCAACGGTCCGCTGGCCTGCGCTTCGGTCACGGCAGCAACGATATTGGCTTCGTCGCAGCCGTCGGTAAACGATGCGACGTGAATGCCGAACTGCGGCATAAAACCGTTGAGCAGGCCGTCGACGCCGCCGTAGATCGGCCGGCTGTGGACGACGCTGTCGCCGGGGCGCAGATGCGCCAGCGCGATGGCGCTGTGGGCCGCCATGCCCGAGTTGAACACCGCCGCGGCTTCAGCACCGTCCAGTGCCGCCAGCCGCGCCTCGACCATGTCGAGCCCGGGGTGGCCAAGGCGCGCATAGATATGCGCAGGCGCACCGAGCTCCGGCCCGGTGCCGTCAAAATAGGCCTCGTGAATGTCCTTCGCTTGCTGCGCCGACGCGTAGGCAAAGGTCGAGGTCATGTAGATCGGCGGCTTGGCGGCCATCGCACCGCCTGCGGGGTCGTAGCCGGCGCGGACAGCAAGCGTCTCGGGGCGGTAGCGGCGGTCGTCAACCATGCGCGAGATACTTTTCGGCGGCAGCGCAATACCAGTCCGTAAAGCGCATCGTCAGGCTCTCCGCTTCGGGCGAATAGGGTCCGGGGCGATAGCCCAGCGAGCGCACGCCCGCCTGATTGGTCTCCACGAACGTCTTGTCCTGCACATTGGTGCGCGTCCATAGCTCGGTCAATGTCGCAAGGTCGTAATCGGCGCCCTCGACCGCGTCCTCGTGGACGAGCCACTTCGACACGACATGCGTTTCTGCCGGACCGACCGGCATTGCGCTGAATGCGAACGTGTAATCGGCGATCGAGTGGCAGAAGCTGTTCGGCTCCATCGCCCATCGTAGCGAGCCGATGTCGCCGCCACCGGTCTCGCACATCAGCTTGGCGACGCTCGGCTTGCCGTCGATCGTCATCGAGGTGGTGTCGGGGTTCAGCGGAAAGCGCACCGCCTGCCACCAGTCCTGCTCGACCGGGCCGGATGGCAGCCCGAGCGCCACCATCCGCGCGTCGAAAGAACGGGCATGGTCATCGACGCTTTCGAAATGTGCCGAGACGCCGGTCGGGAAAGTCCGCGCCAGCTCGGGGTGGCCGGTCGGGCAATGGTAGCATTCGCGCGCATTCTCCATCACCAGCTTCCAGTTGCCATATTCGACCAGCACCGATTGCGCCGCGATCTTGGCGTGGTCGAAGCGGTGGGGCGCGAGCAACGGTGTCAACTCGGCCCGGATCGTCTCGAACCGCGGCGGGGTTTCGGCAAGACAGATAAACATAGTGCCCGCGACGGTTTCGAGATGCACGGTCTGGAGCGAATAATCCGTCTTGTCGAAGTCGACCGGCATCCGCCCGGCTGCGAGCAGCTTGCCGTCGAGGCCGTAGGTCCAGCGATGATAGGGGCAGGTCAGCCGCGCGGCATTGCCCTGACCCGGATGGCAAAGCAGCGAGCCGCGATGGCGGCAGCTGTTGTGAAAGGCGCGAAGCTCCAAATCCTTGCCGCGCACGATAATAACCGGCCAGTCCCCGACCTGCAGCGCCAGATAATCGCCTGCGGCGCGCACCTCCGCTTCGAAGCCGGCAAACAACCAGCCGGTGCCGAACATCGCCGCCAGATCGAAATCGAACGCGTCGCGATCGAGATAAAGCCCTTGCGGCAATGCATGGCCTCGCTGCCGTTGCCCGAACATCGCAGCAATGCGCGTCAAGTCCACCGATCGTCTCCCGTCACGATTTGACGTCGCACAAAATCTGGCCGGAATTAAATCGCATTTGTGCATAATGGCATCGGAAATTCTACAGACCGATGACGCACGGTCTTGTTTCGCGCGTCGAAACGCTGCAACCCGGCCCGATCCAACGGGGGACGCAAGATCGCCAAGCTGCAACCCGTCAACCGCCGCTGGCTACCATTGAATGCGCTGCGCGCCTTCGACGCGGTCGGCCAGCGGCTGAGTTTCACCGCCGGCGCCCTAGCGCTCAACGTCTCCCAAAGTGCGGTCAGCCGTCACATCATCAGCCTCGAAGACCTGTTGGCGCGCAAGCTGTTTGACCGGTCAGGCGCGCTGCTCGCACTTACGCCGGCGGGAGAGGCGCTTCTGGCGGTGGTCAGCAAGTCGTTCGACCGGCTCGAACAGACGATCAATGCGCTCGGTGACAATAGCGCGGCGAGCCGGCCGATCCGCATTCATATCCCGCCGTCGCTACTGCATCAGGTAGCCATGCCGATGATCCGGGATTTCCATGCCGAGCACCCTGACATCCGTATCGACATCTCGACCTCGAACGTCACTGGCCTGCCGGCGATCGAGACTGACATGGCGATCGTCTTCGACCTTCCCGTCGTCGACAACCGGATCACCGACCTGCTGTGGCTGGTGCGGGTGGCACCGGTGTGTTCGGCCGCCACCGCTGCCGGGCACCTTGGCAAGCCGCTGGCGCAGTTCCTTGCCGATGGCCATCTCCTTCACGTCAAGCTCGACAACGAACCGCGTGGCTTTCTGTGGAACCTTTATGCGCGCAAGAGCCGCATCGACCTCGATGTCGATCGCGGCCTTGCTTTCGACACCAACCTGCTGGCGGTCAGCTATGCGATGGCAGCCGACGGCATTGCACTGGCTGACATCGACCTGTTCGCACCCGAACTCGCCGATGGCCGCCTCGTTATGCCGTACGACACGGTGATCGAGGACGGCTTCGGCTACTACCTCAAGCTGCGCCCCGAGGACGTATCGGACCCGGCAATCGGTTTGTTCCGCAGCTGGTTGATTGCACGTTTCGCCGTCAGCCAGCACCGGACGCCGTAGACTCTTGGCCCAGATCTCATCGATGAAGATGAGACGGCGAAGGTCAAGCCGGCCCTGATACCTCTGCCACTGCGCGCGCCGCCGGGGCTTGGCCAATGCTCTTCACGCGCGGCTCGTATTTCGTGCATTTTCCAGCAGAGATCTAACGATCAAGTTCGGGAAGCGGCGATCAATCGTCACCGCGTAAAACGTCTCGACGATCCCAGGCAGTTCGTCCGCCTCTATTAGTATTCCAGATGCAAGTTCATCTTGCACCGCGATCGGGGGCAGCACAGCGAGTGCGACGCCTTCGCGGACAAGCAGGCGCATCATCGCAATGTCGTCGACTTCGGCCGCGATCTGCGGGCGGATGCCGAGCCGGTCAACGAGCGCGTCAAGACCGGTCCGGACGCTGCTGCCCTGGGTCGGCAGAATGATGGGATGAGCGGCGAGCAGGTCGGCGATTCGTCGCGTTTCGCCGATTAATGCTGGCGCGCCGATCAAGCCGACGTGCTGCGATGACAGATTGTGGACGATGAACGGCGTCAGCGCGTCGATGTCGGGGGCGTGATTGGTCAAGACGACATCGAGATTGACCGACTTAAGACCGCGTAACAACTCCTCCGCGCTGCCGGAACGCAGGACGATCTCGACGTCGGTGCGGCGCAACAGCGGCTGGAGGAAGCCGATCTGAAAGTTCCGCGACAAGGTCGCCAACGCGCCGATCCGTACCGCTTTCCGTGCTATCCCAGTCTGACGCAGCGTGCCCAACAACTCGTGGCCGGCGGCGAAAATCGCGTCGGCGTGGTCGAGCGCGATACGGCCGGCCTCGGTCAGGTGCAGCGCCTTGGCGCGGCGTTCGAATAGGTCGACGCCGAGGCGCACCTCGAGCTTGCGGATTTGGGTCGACAGCGCCGACTGCGAAACGTTGAGCCGCGCCGCCGTGCGTGTCAGGTTGCCATCGAGCGCCACAGCCCAGAAATAGCGTAGGTGGCTATAGTTCAGCTCAGCCATTTATCGTTCTCCAAAGAAGAATGATTTACCCGGTCTAATGTATTTTTAGGCGATGGACCAATGCGTTAAACCAGCCACCAGTTCGCCGCACTGGGGGCCGCATCGATGATCTATCTTATCCCGTCCGGAGCCCCGCTGCTGGTGTTGATGGCAGCATCGATAGGGGCCGGTTGGAGCAGGCGGTTGCCGCGCATCGCCGTCCGGACGATCGAGGCGCTGTTGCTCGCCGCCGTGGCGACGACACTGGCGACGGTCGCGATCCTCGTCGCGGTCGGGCCGGGATCGAGCCCGCTGGCCGGCACCCACGGCTTCGGTTTGTCGATCCGTCTCGATATCGTCAGCGCGGTGATGCTGCTGCTGGTGACCTTCGTCGGCTGGGTCGTCGCGCGGTTTTCGCTCACCTATCTCGATGGCGAGGTGCGGCAGGGCCGGTTCATGGCGTGGCTGTGTCTGACGCTGGCCAGCGTCCTGACCCTGGTCGTCGCAGGCAACCTCGTGCTGCTTGTCGCCGCATGGAGCCTGACCAGTTTGGGCCTGACCCGGCTGCTGCTGTTTTACCCCGATCGTCCGGCGGCCCGGCGGGTTGCGCGCAAGAAATTTATTGTCGCCCGGTTGAGCGACACGATGCTGGTCGCGGCGGCGGTGTTGCTGGCGTGGTCCTTCGGCACCGGCGACATCGCGACGATTGATGCGATGGCACGGGCCGGTGGAGGCGGAGGCGTCGTCACGCTCGCGGCGCTGCTCCTCGCCGTCGCCGCACTGCTCAAGTCGGCGCAGTTCCCCGCGCACGGCTGGCTGACCGAGGTCATGGAGGCGCCGACGCCGGTGTCGGCGCTGCTCCACGCCGGGATGATCAACGCCGGCGGTTTCCTGCTGATCCGGTTCGCCGATGTCCTTGTCCAGTCGCCCGGTGCGCTGGCGGCGCTGGTCATGGTTGGTGGCTTCACCGCGGTGTTCGGCGGCCTGGTGATGTTGACGCAGCCGGCGGTCAAGACCTCGCTGGCGTGGTCGACGGTCGCGCAGATGGGCTTCATGACGATGCAGTGCGGACTTGCGCTGTTCCCGCTCGCGCTCCTCCATATTGTGGCTCATTCGCTCTATAAGGCGCACGCCTTTCTGTCGTCAGGCGGGGCAGTCGAGCGGATCGCCGCGTTCCGCCGGCCCGGCGCGGTTGCCGTGCCCAACCCAGCAGCGGTCGGTCGGGCGTTTCTGATCGCACTGGCCATTTACGGTATCATCGGCGGTGCGGCGGCGGCGCTGATCGGTCAGTCGGCGCAGGCGCTGGCGCTCGGCGCGATCCTGATCTTCGGCATCGCCTATCTGCTGGCGCAGGGCCTCGCCGATGCCGCGCCGCGGGCGCTGACCCGGCGGCTCGTGGTACTCGCGACCGCCGCCGCGGTCGGCTATTTCGCGCTGCATCTGTCGGCCGAGTGGCTGCTCGACGGCAGCGTCCCATCGCCGCCCGTCCCCGGGCCGCTCGAGTGGGTGCTGATCGTGCTCGCTGTCGTCAGCTTCGGCGCTGTCGCGGTCGCGCAGGCATTGTTCCCGCTGTGGGCCTATCATCCCGCGGCGGCCGGCCTGCGTGTCCACCTCAGCAACGGCCTCTACGTCAACGCCCTCGCCGACCGGCTACTCAGCGGCTGGCGGCTTCGCTCGACCACGGGGTTTACCGCGTCATGACCATGACCGCCGACGACCAGCGCACCGCCACCCGGGCCGCCGCCGATGCTATTCCGCCGGCATGGCCGCTCGCCGCGACGGTCGCCGTCAATCCGTTCCTCGGCCAGTCGGGCGAGAGTCTGGCGCACGCCGCCGCCCGGTTGGCGAGGATCGCCGGGGTGGCGGCGACGATGCCGCGCGACTGGTACGCGAACCGCATCGCCGCCGGCACCATCAGCGACGACGATCTGGCCGCGGCACTGGCGGCGGCCGGTCCGGCCCAGCGCCCGGTCAGCCTCGCGGCGCTGAAGGCGGCTGCCCGCGAGCCAGCGGCGGCGCCCACGGCTTTGCCGACGGTCGCCGACCTCGCCGCCGCCGCCTCGGGGATCGATTGGCCGGCGATCGCCGCCGACCGGTTCGGCACCTGGGCGGCTGGGTGGTTCGACGAGGGCCAGGCGTTGTGGGCAGCGCCGCAGGGGTGGTCGGCCTATGCGGCGTGGCGGGCGGTGGCGACTCACGACCTGACGCCGGAAATTCTCGGGCTGCGCGGCTTCGCGGCCAGCGTGGCTGCAGCCCCCGAAACCGCCGTTGCCGCCCTGAGCCACGATGCCGAGCGTCTCGGCGTCCAGGTGGCGGCCGCGGCAAGTTATTTCCATCAGCTGCTGACGACGCTTGGCGGCTGGGCGCAGGCGGCGCGCTATCGTCGCTGGCGGACCGAGCTTGGTGGCGGCGACGACGCGACGATCGACGATTTCCTGACCATCCGCCTGCACTGGGACGCCGCCCTGCTGGCGCAATACGGCGCAGAAATCGGCGGGCAGTGGGCGGCGACGCTCGCGGCCCATGCCGCCCCGCTGGTGCCGAACGCCGCACAGGTCGTCGATGCGATCCTGCAGGAAGCCGCCGAGCGCGCGGCGCAACGCACAATTGCGGCAACGCTGGCGCTGGCTCCGGCGGCGCTTCCCATGGCATCGCCGGTGCTGCAGATCGCCTTTTGCATCGACGTTCGATCCGAAGTGATCCGCCGCGCGCTCGAAGCGCTCGATCCGCGCATCCAAACGCTCGGCTTCGCCGGCTTCTTCGGGCTTACCGCGTCGCATTTCCGGCTTGGCTCCGACGTCGCCGAACATCGCCTGCCGGTCCTGCTAAATCCCGGCCTCGTCACGCGCGCCGGCGGCCCGGGCGACCGCGCCGCCGACACCCGCACCCGCCTCGGCGTCCGCGTTACCCGGGCGTGGGAACGCTTCAAGCTGGCAGCGATCTCGTCGTTCGCCTTCGTCGAGGCCGCCGCCCCGACCTATGTCGTCAAGCTCCTCCGCGATGCACTCGGCCTGAAGCACGCCGCGCCCAGCACCGAGCCAGCACCGCGGCCCGACCCGGCGCTCGACGCAGAGGCCAAGGTGACCATGGCGGCGACGATCCTGCGCGCGATGGGGCTGACCGACGGCTTCGCGTCGTTGGTCGTGCTCGCCGGACACGGCGCCAGCGTGGTCAACAATCCCCATGCCAGCGCGCTCCAGTGCGGCGCGTGCGGCGGCTATTCGGGGGAGGTTAACGCCAGGTTGTTCGCCGCCCTTCTCACCGATCCCGACGTCCGCGCCGGGCTTGTTGACCATGCCATCAGCATTCCCGCGACGACGCATTTCGTCGCCGCGCTGCACGACACCACCACCGACGAGATCAGGGTGTACAACGCCGACGCCGCCGAGGCGCCGGCCGTTCAGATCCTCGCGCAGGCTCGTAACTGGTTCGCCGCCGCCGGCGTCATCGCCCGCGGCGAACGCGCGCTGCGCTTGCCGCGGGCGGCGGGCGGGACGCGCGTCGCCCGGCGCAGCCACGATTGGGCTGAGACGCGTCCCGAATGGGCGCTCGCCGGAGCCCAAGCGTTTGTCGCCGCACCGCGCTCGCGCACGACGGGCCGCGACCTCGCCGGGCGGACGTTTCTCCACGATTACGATTGGCACCGCGACGCCGACTTCGGTGTGCTTGAGCTGATCATGACCGCACCCGTCGTCGTCGCCAGCTGGATCAGCCTGCAGTATTACGGTTCAACGGTCGTGCCCACGCTGTTCGGCGGCGGCAACAAGCTCATCCATAATGTCGTCGGCGGGATGGGCGTCGTCGAGGGGAACAGCGGAACCTTGCGCACCGGGCTGCCGTGGCAGTCGGTGCACGACGGCGACTACTTCGCGCATGAGCCGCTGCGTCTGACCGTCGTCATCGAGGCGCCCCGCGACGCGATAACCGCCGTGATCGACCGCCATCCAGGTCTCCGCGGCCTGTTCGACAACCGATGGCTGCACCTGTTCGCCCTCGACGACGCCGGCCGGATGGCGTGGCGCTACGCCGGAGATTTACGCTGGC
>JAYTHJ010000090.1:0-5969 GCA_043732725.1 Sphingomonadaceae bacterium
ATGGCGCGCCGCTGGTCGCGCCGGTCAGCGACGTCACCCCGATGGACAACGAGGCCAACCGCTTCCGCCGCTACGATAAGGACCGCAGCGGCAGCATCAGTCGCGACGAGTATTTCGCGGCGCGCCACAAGGCCTTCGCCAAGCTCGACACCAACGGCGACGGCAAGCTCAGTTTCGAGGGATATTGGGTCAAGGCGATCACCAAGTTCAACGGTGCCGACGCGAAGCATGACGGTGTGCTGACGGCGAAGGCGTTCGCCACGACGGCGATCGTGCATAAGCCGCGCACCATGCCGGTGTGCCCACCTGGGGTGATTGCCGCGGCAGCGGCAGAGGGCGACGTGATGAACTGATCAATCCGTCGTCACCCGAGCCTCGGCGGCGATCGTCTCAACCTCATCCTCTTCGCGGATCAGCGCGGCCGAGACGACGTGCTCGCCGTCCGCGACATCGAACAGCCGCACGCCCGCCGCACCGCGCCCCATGATGCGGATCTGATGCACGGGCATGCGGATCAGCTTGCCCTGATCGGTAACGAGCATCAGCTCGTCGGCATCGGTAGCGGGGAAGCTCGCCACCACGTGCCCGTTCCGCTCGCTGTCGGCGATGTTGGCGATACCCTGGCCGCCGCGGCCCGACTGACGGTATTCGAACGCGCTCGAGCGCTTGCCGAAACCCTTCGAGGTGACGGTCAGGATGAACTGCTCGGCGGTGGCGAAGGCGGCGGCGCGGGTTTCGGAGAGCACGCGCTCGCCGGGCTCCGCTTTCCACGCCGCGGCCTTGAGATAGTCCTCGCGTTCGTCGGGCCTGGCGGGGAACGGCGTCAGGATCGACATCGCGATGACCTCGTCGGCCTTGGCGAGGCTCATGCCGCGAACGCCGGTCGAAGTCCTGCTGACGAACTCGCGGACATCCTCGACGGCGAAACGGATCGCCTTGCGGCCGCGCGCCGCTAGGAACACGTCATCGCCGGCATCGCACGCCGCAACTGCGATCAGTCGGTCGTCGTCGCCGTCCTCGAAGCGGATCGCGAGCTTGCCGTTCGATTGCACATTGGCGAACGCGTCCATGCTGTTGCGCCGGACTTGCCCGAGCGCGGTGGCGAACATGACGTGCAGCTTGGCCCACTCGGCCTCGTCCTCGGGCAGCGGCAGCACCGCGGTGATGGTCTCGCCCGCGGCCAGCGGCAGCAGCTGCACCATCGGGCGACCCTTGGCAGTCGGGCTGCCCTGCGGCAGCTTCCAGACTTTAAGCCGGTAGACTTTGCCCGCCGACGAGAAGAACAGCACCGGCGTGTGCGTCGAGGTGACGAACAGGTTCGTGACGATGTCCTCGTCCTTGGTCGACATCCCCGAGCGGCCCTTGCCGCCGCGGCGCTGGGCGCGGTATTCGCTCAGGGCGACGCGCTTGATGTAGCCGGTCATGGTGACGGTCACGACCATGTCCTCGCGGGTAATCAAATCCTCGTCGTCGATATCGTCGCCTGCGCTGACCAACTCGGTGCGGCGCTTGGTCACGAACGGATCGGCTCCGTCGAGTTCGCTCCGCAGCACCTTGTAGAGCTTGGCGCGATCGGCAAGGATTTCGAGCAGCTCGGTGATGCTGGCAGCGAGTCCCTTCAGTTCGTCGCCGATCTCGTCGCGGCCCAATGCCGTCAGCTTCGACAGCCGCAGATCGAGAATGGCGCGGACCTGCAGGTCGGACAGCGTGTAGCTGTCACCCTCAGCGACGCCCTCGACCGCCTCGACCAGCGCGAGGTACGGGCGGATTTCGCGGACGTCCCACGTCCGGGCCAGCAGCTCGGCGCGCGCTTCGGCAGGCGTTGCGGCGGCACGGATGATGCGCACGACCTCGTCGAGGTTCGACACCGCGACGACCAGCCCGAGCAACAGATGCGCGCGCTCGCGGGCTTTGTTGAGCTCGAATTTCGAGCGCCGAGTAATGACCTCCTCGCGGAACTTGACGAACGCCTCGATCACATCGCGCAGGTTCAGCAGCTCGGGGCGACCGCCGCGGATCGCGAGCATGTTGATCGCGAACGACGATTGCGCCGGGGTATGGCGGTACATCTGGTTGAGGACGACCTCGGCGACAGCGTCGCGCTTGAGGTCGAGGACGACGCGCACGCCTTCGCGGCTGCTCTCGTCGCGGATGTCGCTGACGCCTTCGATGCGCTTATCCTTGACCGCCTCGGCGAGCTTTTCGACCAGTCCATTCTTGCCGAGCTGGTACGGGATCTCGGTGAGCACGATCGAACGCCGGTCGCCGCGGCCGTCCTCGACAACGGCGCGGGCGCGCATGATCACCGTGCCGCGTCCTGTGTGATAGGCGGCGCGGATGCCGCTGGTGCCGAGCAGCAGGCCTCCCGTGGGGAAGTCCGGCGCTGGCAGATAAGCCATCATCTCGTCGATGGTGATCGCCGGATTGTCGATGTACGCCCGCGTCGCGTCGAGCACTTCGCCGAGATTATGCGGCGGGATGTTGGTCGCCATGCCGACCGCGATGCCGCCCGCGCCGTTGACCAGCAGATTGGGAAAGCGCGCCGGCAGCACCGACGGCTCGTGCTCGGAGGCATCGTAGTTGGCGGTGAAGTCGACGGTATCCTTGTCGATATCGGTCAGCAGCTCGTCCGCCACCTTCGCCAGCCGCGCCTCGGTGTAGCGCATCGCCGCCGCTTTGTCGGGATCCATCGAGCCGAAGTTGCCCTGACCGTCGACCAGCGGCACGCGCATCGACCAGTCCTGCGCCATGCGGACCAGCGCCTCGTAGATCGAGCTATCGCCGTGCGGGTGATATTTACCCATCACCTCGCCGACGATGCGTGCCGACTTGCGGTACGGCTTGCCAGCCACGAAGCCGCTCTCGTATGCGCCCCACAAGATGCGGCGATGGACCGGCTTCAGCCCGTCGCGGACGTCCGGCAACGCGCGCGCAACGATCACCGACATCGCGTAATCGAGAAAGCTGGTGCGCATCTCGGTGACGATCGACACCGGCTGAATATCGGGCTCGCCCGGCGTGCGCGAAGTGGTTGATTCCACGAGTGTATTTTCCTTGATTTCGGAACTGTCCCGGATACATGATGTCTAGCCGTTCGCGCTCAAAAAGGCCAGTTTATACCGCACTCCCGCGACGTGCCCTGACCTGCTAAGCCAGCGGCATGAAGATGCCCGAAATCGACGCCACTATCCCCGGCTGCATGCACCCGGCAATCAGCCCCATTCACATTATCGGCGGCGGCCTCGCCGGGTCCGAAGCCGGGTGGCAGTGCGCGCGCGCTGGCGTGCCGGTCGTGCTGCACGAAATGCGCGGGCCGTATTCGACCGAAGCGCATCACACCGATGCGCTCGCCGAACTGGTGTGTTCGAACAGCTTTCGCTCGGACGATCCCGAGCATAACGCCGTCGGGCTGCTCCACGCCGAGATGCGGCGGCTCGGTTCGCTGGTGCTGACCGCGGCGGATGCAGCGCGGGTGCCGGCCGGGTCGGCGCTGGCGGTGGACCGCGACGATTTTGCGGCGCGGGTGACCGCGGCGATCGCGGCCGAGCCATTGATCGAGGTGCGGCGCGAGCTGGTCGAGGCTCCGTCCCCCGACTGGCAGCGCGTCATCATCGCCACCGGGCCGTTGACCGCGACGCCGCTCGCGGCATGGATCGCGGCCCGCACCGGCGAGAATGCGCTGGCGTTCTTCGATGCGATCGCGCCGATCGTACACCGCGACTCGATCGACATGGATACCGCGTGGTTCCAATCGCGCTGGGATAAGGGTGATACCCACGACTACATCAACTGCCCGATGGACTGTGATCAGTATGTCGCCTTCATCGCCGCCATGCTTGCCGCCGAGAAGACCGTGTTCAAGCAATGGGAGGCCGACACCCCCTATTTCGACGGCTGCATGCCGATCGAGGTGATGGCCGAGCGCGGGTTGAACACGCCGCGCTTCGGACCGATGAAGCCGGTCGGGCTGACCAACCCGAAGACCGGCCGCCGGGCGTGGGCGGTCGTCCAGCTACGGCAGGACAATGCGCTCGGCACGCTGTGGAACATCGTCGGCTTCCAGACCAAATTGAAGCACGCCGAGCAGGTCCGTATCTTCCGGATGATCCCGGGACTCGAACACGCCGAGTTCGCTCGGCTGGGCGGACTGCACCGCAACACCTTCATCAAGTCGCCGGTGCTGCTCGACCCGCAGCTGCGCCTGCGGGCCGAGCCGCGCATCCGCTTTGCTGGGCAGATCACCGGGTGCGAAGGCTATGTCGAGAGCGCCGCCATCGGGCTGATCGCCGGGCGCTTTGCGGCGAGCGAAGTGCGCGGCCAGACACTCGCCCCGCCACCGCCGACGACTGCGCTCGGGGCGCTGCTGGCGCACATCACCGGCGGCGCCAACGCCGACAGCTTCCAGCCGATGAACGTCAACTTCGGGCTGTTTCCGCCATTGGCCGAGCGGACGTCGAAGGGGGTGCGGAAAAGCGCGCTCGCGGCGCGCGCGGTAGCGGACATGGAGGGTTGGCTGGGGGAGGAGGCGACGGTCCGTGAGGGTGAGCTGCTGGTAGCCTGACCTGGTTTCATTCTGTTTGCCTGGCTACTCCTCGCTTCCTGCTCCTAACCTGCTTCAGAAAAGAGGCCGGGGCTGGGTCTCCGTCGAGACAAGCCGCTGTGCTCGCAGACACAGGATCAGTTTGCCGAATCTCGTTGGCGACAATCCAGCATCAGCGAGGAAAGTCTCGATTGTGCCCAAAGCCTCGCCGTCGGTGGTTGGAACGAACACGGCGATAAAGTTGAGCGGATTTATCTTACAAATGTAAGGAATAGACGCGGATATATTTACGAGCAGGAGCGAAGCGAGTTTTTTTTATCCCTCAGTAGCACCCAACCCGCTCATCGCGAGCTCTTGTCGAGAGATCTCGGT
Source organism: Sphingomonadaceae bacterium (assembly GCA_043732725.1). GTDB lineage: Bacteria > Pseudomonadota > Alphaproteobacteria > Sphingomonadales > Sphingomonadaceae > Polymorphobacter_B. Next base: position 4,913 of record JAYTHJ010000090.1, read on the forward strand.
TCGCAGATCCGGGTCCCTCGACAAGACCTCGGGATGAGCGGGTTGAGTTCTCGATCTTAACGACGGCAATTCTAATACACCCCTGAAATCTCGAGGGGCAGCCGCGGTCCCGGCGGGCGGAGCAGCAGGCTGCGCATCGGGTTGCCGAGTTCCTGCGCCCGCAGCCGGGCGTATTTGTCCGCCGCAGCCGCCACCACCGAGGCGCGGTCGCGCAGGATCGTCGGCCGCAGGAAGACGAACAGCGTGCGCTTGGTGGTGCTCTCGCGGCGGCTTTTGAACAAATTGCCGACGACTGGGATATCGCCGAGCACCGGCACCTGGCTGCGCGACGACGAGCGGTCGTCGGTGATCAGCCCGCCGAGGATGATCGTCTGGCCGTTGTCGGCGAGCACGACGGTCTGGATACTGCGGCGGTTGGTGATCAGGTCGGCGGCCCCGGTGACGGCGGGCACCAGCGACGAGACCTCCTGCGCGACCTCGAGCCGGATACTGTCGCCCTCGTGGATGCGCGGCACGACCCGCAGCGTGATGCCGACATCCTGCCGCTCGATCGTGGTGAACGGCGTGATGGTGTTGCCGGTGGTCGCGAAGCTGCCGGTGCGGAACGGCACGTTCTGGCCGACGACGATCTGCGCCTCCTCGTTGTCGAGCGTGGTGATGCTCGGCGTCGACAGCAGATTGGCCTTGGTCGAGGTCCCGAGCGCCTGCAGCAGGATGCTAAATTGGTTGCGGCTGCCCGCCCCGACGGTCAGCCCGTCGCCGACCGCGCCGATGATGTTACCCGGATTGAGCAGCTGGATGATGCTGGTCAGCGGTACCCCGCTATTCGAGAACGACGTACCGGCGACGCCGCCATCGATTACCGCGGCGTTGCCGAAGCCCATCTGGATGCCGAGCTGCTCGGCGACCTCGCCGGTGACCTCGACGATAGCGGCTTCGATCATCACCTGCGGGCGGCGCACGTCGAGCTCGGTGATCAGCGGATCGAGCGCGGCGATCGCGGCGGGCGAGCCGCGGACGACGATGGCGTTGAGCTCGGGAGCGGGCTGGATTTGCA
>JAYTHJ010000091.1:0-5961 GCA_043732725.1 Sphingomonadaceae bacterium
GCAAACGCCTTCCACGCCGCAGGACTCCAGCCCTGCTCGCCGTTGACGACGTGCATCCGCGTCTCGAAGCCATAATTGGCCGCGAGATAGCGCGAGACCGACTCACGCAGCATGGTTTGTTCGTCGGTGTAGTTGAAGTCCATGACCGTCCCCGTTTGATGTTCTCGACCTCTCCCCCTGAGGGAGAGGGAGGGACCCGCGTGCTACTTAGCGCGAGGGAGCGAGAGGGGTCGCACCGCAATGGCCCGCCCCTTCTCCCTGATCGCTACGCGACCTGTGCCTCACCCTCAAGGGGAGAGGCAGTGAAGTTACAGCCCCAGTACCAGTTTGGCGATGATGTTGCGCTGGATTTCATTCGAGCCGCCGTAGATGCTGGTCTTGCGCATGTTGAAATAGGTCGGCGCGGCACGGTGTGCGTAGTCGGGACCGATCGGGTGCTCGTTGTCACCCTCACCGAAGCCGCGGAAGTACGGCGCGCCGTAGTGGCCGACAGCCTCCAGCGCCAGTTCGGTGATCCGCTGCTGGATTTCGGTGCCCTTGATCTTGAGCAGAGACGACTCCGGCCCCGGACCTTTGCCCGAACTTTCGCCCGCTAGCGTCCGCAGTTCGGTGAACTCGAGCGCGGTCAGGTCTACCTCGAGTTCGGCCAGCTTCCGCTTGAAAAACGGGTTGGCGTAGAGCGGCTCGCTGGTCTCGCCGAAGCTGTCGAGTTCGGTCTTGGCGACCTCGCGAAGCCGCTCGACGCCGCGCTTCGAGGCGGCAACACCGGCGATGCCGGTGCGCTCGTGGGCGAGCAGGAACTTGGCGCAGGTCCAGCCCTTGTCCTCCTCATGGACGCGGTTCTCGACAGGAACCTTGACGTTTTCGAGCCAGACTTCGTTGACCTCGTGCTCGCCGCCGAGCGTGATTATCGGGCGCACGGTGATGCCAGGCGACCTCATGTCGATCAGCAGGAACGAAATACCCTCCTGCGCCTTCGCAGTCGGGTTGGTGCGGACGAGGAAGAAGCCCCAGTCTGCGTGCTGCGCCAGCGTCGTCCAGGTCTTCTGACCATTGACGATGTAATAGTCCTTGCCGTCTTCGGTGACGCGCTCGGCCTTGGTGCGCAAATTGGCGAGGTCGGACCCGGCCCCCGGCTCCGAATAGCCCTGGCACCACCAGTCTTCGCCCGACAGGATGCCGGGCAGGAACTTCGCCTTCTGCTCGGGCGTGCCGAAGGTGTAGATCACCGGGCCGACCATGCTCAGCCCAAACGGCAGTAACCGCATCGCGTCGGCACGGGCGCTCTCCTCGCCCCAGATATAGCGCTGCACCGGGGTCCAGCCGGGACCGCCATATTCTTTCGGCCACGCGACGCCCGCCCAGCCCTGCTTGCCGAGGACACGGTGCCAACTGAGGAAGTCCTCTTTCGATAACTCCTCGCCCTCATCGACCTTATCCTTAAGGTGCGCCGGATAATTTTCGGCGATAAATGTCCGCGCTTCGTCACGGAAAGCGATATCTGCGGGCGAAAAGTTGAGATCCACGGCACATGCTCCCAAGGTTGACGTCAACGTTAACATGCTTCGTCGCGCGGCGGCAAGCGACACCGCGTCACGCGGGCGGGTGGACCTTTCCGATATTAGTCTGCGCGATAAAACAGGTGCCGGCGTCCTGAGCTTTGCCGTCGGGGGTGCGTGCGTCGGCGAAGCGGGCGGCGGTCTGCCCGGTGGCGGCGTCGGGATAGAAGTACAGGTCGAGGATGCATTGCGCCCGCGCGAACTGAAGCTGGTGCGCGGGGCCTTCGCGGCGGTCGAGCGTCGGCTTCCCGAGCAGCTTCAACGCCGCCGTCTCGGGCTTGCCGATGACGCGTTCGAGCCCGGGGATCGGCGCGAACACGACCGCCTTCGGGGCGAGCGCGACGGGCTTGGGCGTCGTCGCGCACGCGGCGAGCGCGAGCAGCAGCAGCGGGGCGTAGCGCATCAAACAAGTTCCCTTCAGCGACGGGCGAAAGCGCGGTGGAACAGATGAGTCGCCATCCCCGCCCCGACCAGCGGCGCGAAGAGGTTGACGACAGGAACCGCGAACAGCCCGGCAGCGATCACCCCCGTCTGCCAGCGCAAGTGCGCATGCGCGGCGATCCACGGTGCAACCGCGGCGGCGGGCAGGTGGCGCATGGCGACCATTTCGAGATAGGCGCGGCCGAGCAGCCACCCGTTGAGGACGACGAACAGCAGCAGCGTGCCGATGCCGGTAATCAGCAGCACGAGGTAGAACGGCAGCGCCAGCAGGTTCCAGACCAACAGCCGCGCGGTTGCGCCAAGGCCGAGCCGCAAGCTGGCAGCCAGGCCAACTGGCCGCGCCGTCGCGCCGGGATAGTAGCGCGCCTCGACCGCCCCGATGACCTGATCGAGCCAGATTTCGGCGATGCCGGTAGCGGTCGCGGCGAACAGCGGGATGAACAGCGGCAGGATCAGCAGCGCCCCGAGCAGCGCGCCGCCATCGGCCCACGCGCCCGCCGCCCACGCCGGCCAGCCGCTTGTGTCGAGACCGGCCAGCAGCCGTTCGCAGCCCCACCAAAGCGTCACGAAGAGCAGCACGGTCGTCGCCAGCGCGCGCCACAGCACCTTGCGGTGCACCGGGTCGCGCAGCTGCGCGAAGCTCAAGGCGAGGGCGCTTGCCATGCGGGGTGGTGTAGCGTGTTGCGACGCGCGGAGCGAGCGGCTACCGGGTGGCCGCGACTTTATCCGGGACCGAACGATGACCGATGCTTCTACCACCGTCGCTGACGGTGCCCGCTACGACGTGCTGGCGATCGGCAATGCGCTGGTCGACGTCATCACCATCGGCGAACCGGCGTGGCTCGCGTCAAACGACATTTTGAAGGGCTCGATGCGGCTGATCGAGGCCGACGAGGCCGAGCGGCTGTACGCGCTGATGGCCCCCGGACGGGAAATCTCGGGCGGCTCGGCGGCGAACACCGTCGCCGGCATCGCCGCGATGGGCGGTACCCCGGCGTTCATCGGACGGGTCGGCGCCGACCAACTCGGCGAGGTCTTCGCGCACGATATCCGCGCGGCGGGGGTCCATTATGCGACCCCACCACTGCACGACGGCCCGCCGACCGGGCGTTGCCTCGTTTACGTGACGCCCGACGGCGACCGGACGATGAGCACTTATCTCGGTGCGACGCAGGAACTCAGCGAGGCCGACATCGACGCCGATATGGTCAGGGCCTCGGCGGTGCTGTATCTGGAAGGCTATTTGTGGGATCCGGCAGCCCCCCGCGCGGCAATGCGCAAGGCGATCGAGATCGCGCGCGCTGCGGGGCGCAAGGTCGCGCTGACGCTGTCCGACGTGTTCTGCGTCGACGGCCACCGCGCCGACTTCCGCGCGCTGCTCGGCAAGCATGTCGACGTCATGTTCGGCAACGAGAACGAGGTGCTGGCGCTGTTCGAGACGACCGACCTCAACGCCGCGATGGACGCGCTGGCGGCGCACGCGACGATTGCGGTGGTGACCCGTTCGGAGAACGGCGCGGTCGTGCTGGCCAACGGCGAGCGGCATGCCGTCGCTGCGGAACCGGTCAACGCGGTCGTGGACACGACCGGCGCGGGCGACCTCTTCGCGGCGGGCTTCCTCAGCGGCATGGTGCGCAGGCGCTCGCTCGCCGACTGCGCGAGGCAGGGCGGCATCGCCGCGGCGGAGATCATCTCGCACTACGGGGCGCGCAGCGAGCGCGATCTGGCGGCGCTCGTCGCGACGAAGTTCAGGTAAGCAAGACTACTCGGCTGGCGCGCTAGCCGACATCCCGTCATCGCCCGAGTCGAGCACGCCGCGCGCGACGTTCGAGCGGGTGCGCCCATAAAGAAAATAGATCACCAGCCCGGCTGTCGCCCAGCCGGCAAACAGTTCGAGCGTGTAGTTCGACAGCGAGAAGAACAGGAAAGTGCATCCCACCGCCGCCAGCGGGGCGGTCACCCAAACCACCGGCGCGCGGAATGGCCGCCGCCGCGCGGGATCGCGGACACGCAGGACCAGCACCCCGACCGCGACCGCGAGGAAGGCGAGCAGCGTGCCCGAATTCGAGATGTCGGCAAGCGACTCCACCGGGAATACCGAGGCGAACAGCGCCACGAAGACGCCGGTAATCATCGTGATAATATGCGGCGTGTGGAAACGCGGATGAATGCGCGACAGCACCGGCGGCAGCAGCCCGTCGCGCGCCATGACGAAGAAGATCCGCGTCTGGCCGTACATCAGCGCCAGAATGACCGACGGTAACGCGATACCGGCGGCAATCGCCAAAAGGTTGCCCGCCCACGGAAAGCCGATCGCCCGCAGCACATAGGCGAGCGCCTCGTGCGACTGCGCCAGCGGCCCGGTCGGCTGCGCCCCGACCGATCCGGTCGCACCGGCGGCGACGAGCATATAGAGCACCGTCGAGATGCCGAGCGCGCCCATCAGTCCGATCGGGACGTTGCGATTGGGGTTGATTGTCTCCTCGGCGGCGGTCGACACCGAGTCGAAGCCGACGAAGGCGAAGAAGATCGTCGCCGCCGCCGACATCACCCCGACCTTGATCATCTCTCCGGCTTCTATCGGATCAGCGATTTCATGTCCGAAAAAGCCGCGCGGCATGAAAGGGTGGAAGTTGATCGAGTGCATCTGGGGCAGCGCCAGCGCGAGGAACATACACAACGTCACGATCTTGACCATCACCAGCACGGCGTTGGCGCGCGCGCTTTCCTTGGTTCCGACAACAAGCAAACTGGCGACGGCTAGGCTGATGAACAGCGCCGGCAGGTTGATCAGCCCCGGGGCCTTGTCGAACGGACCGTGGACGAAGGTATTGGGGATCGTGACGTTAAAGAAGCGGTTGGCCAGCCCGACCATATACCCCGACCAGCCGACCGCGACGGCGCTGCAGGCGATCGCATATTCAAGCACCAGCGCCCAACCGACGATCCACGCCGCGACTTCGCCGAAGGTCGCGTAGCTGAAGGTGTACGCCGACCCCGATACCGGGATCATCGCCGCGAGTTCGGAATAGGCTAGCGCGGTCAGGAAGCAGACCAGTCCGGCGATGGCGAAGCTGATCATCATCGCCGGCCCGGCCTTGGTCGCCGCGGTCGCGGTCAGCACGAAGATGCCGGTGCCAATCGTCCCGCCGATGCCCAGCATGGTCAGCTGGAATGGCCCGAGGCTGCGCGTCAACGGCTTTTTCTGCGCGGTCGCGAGGATCGTGTCGAGCGACTTGATACGCCAATTCATGCAGACGTTTCCCCTCGCGGAGGCGGGCGCGCCCGAATGGCAACCCCCCTCGAGCTGATGCCGTACCGTGCCGTGTTCGCGGCGTGCGGGTCAAGAGGCGACTGCCGCATCACGACGCTAGCCGTCGCCGGGTCGGTTGCCTTACAACAATAACCCATCTGACCGGATACCATGATGACCCTGCCGCCGTTCCACCTTGCCTTCCCGGTTCACTCCATCGCAGCGGCCCGTCACTTCTACGGCGGCATCCTCGGCCTGCGCGAAGGGCGGAGCGCGCCGGCGTGGGTCGACTATGATTTCTTCGGCCACCAGATCGTCGCGCATCTCGACTCCGGCGTCGGCGAGCGCCTGGCGCATCGCAATCAAGTCGACGGCGATGCGGTTCCAGTCCCGCACTTCGGCGTCGTGCTCGACATGACGCAGTTCGAGGCACTCGCCGCGCGGTTGACCTCGGCGAGAACGACATTCATCATCGCGCCGCATATTCGCTTCAAGGGCGAGCGAGGCGAGCAGTCGACGATGTTCCTGCGCGACTGCTCGGGTAACGCGCTCGAGTTTAAGGCGTTCGCCGACCTCGGTCAGCTGTTCGCGACCGGCGCTACTTGACGTCGATGAACGGCAGCGGGCCGACCCGCCGGTCGTCGTCGACAATCGCCCGTCCCGCTTCTCGACGGCCCGCAGCGTAACGATCTCAGATGGTGTTCTGCT